>CAYMIM010000001.1:0-3861 GCA_964390715.1 Candidatus Woesearchaeota archaeon
ATTTATCTCTTTTAATATTTCTTCATGCATTCTTTTTAAAAATGCCATTTTATCCTCTATCTTTAATAAATCTGTATAACCCTGTAATACCAAATTTAAAGCAAATGGACTAGGAACACTGGTATGAATCTGTTTCACTTCTATTTTGCCCTCAGCGATCTGTTGTAAAATCTCTCGAGCATGAGGAAGATCCATCAAATCCTCTAACACTTCTCTTCTTGCTTCCTTCAAAATGCAAAACTCATCACTAATCCTTTTCACTGCACTCATCAAGATCATGCTGCTCACTTGTTGCTTTCCTACTTTCTTCTGTTGTCCTTTATAATTTCTTAAAATCATCAGCGCTCTGCCAGCGCAATGTCTAAACCTTCTCTTCAACACTTCACTCTTTTCCAAAGCGAGTTTCATCACAGCCCACAAGTCTTCTTTCTTCAACGCGTCCAAAGCTCGCAACACTTGAATAGGTTTCTCAGAAGCTAAGTAAAATCCATTATCGCTAATGCCCAGCTCAACATCTCTGGGTTTTTTCTTCTGCAGCTTGCAAATAGCGTAGGCGATAGCTCTGCTCAGCACGTCATTGACTCTTCTGCCGTACAGCGAATGAAACAGCACATATTTCTTGTCTAGTTTGTCGTCATGGTAAAATTCTACTAGCATCTGCTTGTCATGAGGTATGGAGGCGAACAAATATTGCTCGTAAAAATATCTGTAGATGGCTTGAGTAGCGTTTTCATCCACATACAAATAAGTCCTGATAAATTCCATAACATCTTCCTTGCTAGCCTTATTCACGAACAGATCTTCCATCAGTCTTCTGAACTTCTGTATGGACATCGCTAGATCATAGCTCAGGGGTAGTTGTTCTGAGAACCAGCTCGGCACAGTTGGTTGTCTGCCAGCGGCGGCTTTCACTTGCGCTACCATTCCTCTAGCGAACAAGAATTCATATGTCTGTCCGCCAAGCACAAACACGTCTCCTCGTTGCATGCGTTCCAAGAACGGTTCATCCAGTGTTCCAACAACTAATTCATTGATCTTCACTAGAATATTCGTCTGGTCAGGGATCGTTCCGATATTAGTCATGTAAATAACTCTGCTCATTCTTCCCCTTCGAGTAATTTCGCCGCTTTCGTGGTCATAATAAATCTTGGCGTAAATGTGTCTGTCTTGCAATGTTGCGTATTCTCCCGCTAGATATTTGATCACATCCATGAAATCAGCTTCTGATAAAGTTCTATAGCAGTAGCTTCGTTTGACAACGGCAAGAACATCTTTCACATTCCATCGATCTGCGATAGCCATGCCAAAAATCTGCTGCGCTAAAACATCGAGACAATTTTCAGGAATATGAATTGTGTCAATCTTCTTCTCCACAGCATTTTTCAAGAGGACAGCGCATTCGACTAAATCATCTCTATCCATAGGGATAAGCCGTCCTTTAACCTTTTCATGCAGAGAGTGACCTGCGCGCCCACATCGCTGTAAAAATCGAGCTACAGACTTCGGGCTGCCTAGACAAATGACTAAATCCACATATCCTATATCAATACCTAGTTCTAAGCTTGTCGAAGTCACACATACTTTCAGCTTGCCTTCTTTCAACCGTTGTTCAATGTCAAATCTATGCTTCTTGCTTAAACTCCCGTGATGTGCACCGATGTTTTCAGTGTAATTCTTAGGAAAACGTTCTTTCAGATGATGCACAACTCTTTCTGTTCCAGCTCTAGTATTGGTAAAAATAAGCGTAGTTTTGTGTTCTTGAATAAGTTTGTCCATAGTTGCATAAATAGCATTATGAAGTTTCGCGTGCGTCGTGTCAATTAAATCTGGTAGTGGGCTAATCACTTGTAAGTCAAATTCTTTTTTGTATTGCACGTGAGCGACTTTGCAATCCCGCATCCCGACTAAATAATTCGCGACCGCGTCCATCGGTTCAACAGTTGCGGACAATCCGACTCGAGTCATGTTCGGCGCAAGTTCTTGCAGTCGTTCTAGAGACAAGGATAAATGTACTCCGCGCTTATTTTCTGCTAACGCATGCACTTCATCAACCACACACCATTCCACATCACGTAATAATTCTCTGAATTTATCACTGGAAAGCAAAATAGCCAAAGATTCTGGTGTAGTGATTAAAATATGGGGAGCTTTTTTCAACATCTTCTGTTTTTCAGCCGTAGTAGTGTCTCCAGTTCTGACGCCAACACGAATAGGATAATCCTTGTGTTTCTGTTCAGCAAGTTTCAACATCTCTGCCAAGGGTTCATTCAGGTTCCTGGCAATATCGTTGTTTAAGGCCTTCAAAGGGGAGATATACACAGCATAAATCCGCTCTTCCAGCTTCTTTTCGTCAGCTAACCGTATGAGTTCATTTAAAATCGATAAAAAGCACGTTAATGTCTTGCCTGATCCAGTGGGAGCTACCACCATGATATTTTGCCTATCATGCACTTCTTTGACTCCATAGAGCTGTGGCAGGGAGAAATCTTTGAATTTGCTAAAAAACCACTGGTTAACTAAGGGATGCAAGAGTCCCTGTACTGCTTCCTTCGACTGTGGTTTCTCGAGATAAGTGATCATAGCCAGTACTATAAAACAAGTCCATTTATAAAACCTATGGGGGTCGTTTGAGAAGTAAATAAAAGTGTCTATATTTAAAAGATAATTTAGCATGAGATAGTATTCTAAATAATTTTCGAAATCAAGAGAAACTACGCGGAAAAAGAGATAGTTCTCGAAGAATATGCGAAAGATATCAAAAAAAGAAACGAAAAAATGAAGTAAATTCCAGAATTTTCTAAGAAAAAGAGATTAAGAATAAAGCGCGAACAAAAGAGAAAGGAGATAACGTCATCACAAAAAGCTTTTAAACATGGAATCCCTTAACCAATCTATGAAGTCACTAACTGCTATTATCCGAAAAGGAGAGAAACAATTTGTAGCGCTCTGTCCAGAAGTGGATGTAGTCAGCCAGGGGTATACAAAAGAGGAAGCGCTTAAGAATCTCAAAGAAGCTGTGGAGCTCTATCTTGAAGAAGAAGGTTTTCCAGAAAAGAAAGAAACAGATGTGATCAAATTCGACGTTCAGATGCGTGGCAAAACTGCCAAGATTGTCAGGTAAAGAAGTTCTAAAAGTATTGGTAAAAAGAGGATTTATGCCTATACGACAGCGAGGAAGTCATGTTGTTATGAACAAGCGGACACCAGAGGGAAAAGTGAATTTAGTTGTTCCACGACATCAAGAGATTGATAAAGGTACCTTGCTCGAAATCATAAGACAAGCGAAATTGACAAGAGAAGAGTTCTTAGACTTACTCTAATATCACCAAAACATTTAAAACACCCACTTTAATACTCTAATTTATCATTTTTTCAATAAAGGAGGAAAAACCATGGCAACAAAAGGATATTGTGTTAAATTTAAAAAGAAAGTAGAAATTAAGAATCCAGTTGAAAGCAAGACATCAAGAGGTACAAAGATCGCGAAAGGTAAGTGTCCTAAATGTGGAACAACTGTATGTAGAATGGGCGGAATAAAAAAGTAACTTAAGATGTTGGTAAAAAACACAACCATCAGTAAGCTACGCCCCGTCACATAATACGGAAATTGTAAGAACAAAAGGATCGGAAAAGCTAGTCACCACAACAGAGAGAAGTTTAAAAAACAACTATTCTAGCTCTCTCTTCAATATCTTATGCGTGTTATTGACTTTCTTGAAGAATTCAGTATCTCCGCCAGGCGTCTCAGAGTAAAACAAGATCTAAAGAGTATGTATTGAAAACATACTGTATTAGGGACATATTGTGGGGCAAACATAATTTAGCACAGGCATTGCCAAAAAAGTTTAGATAGTTGAAGTA
>CAYMIM010000002.1:0-12383 GCA_964390715.1 Candidatus Woesearchaeota archaeon
ATTTTATCACAAGCATTTCTTTAAATAGCTATCTCATTACTGCTCCTGAATGACAAACACTACTTTTATAAGGAAGCAGTTTTTTCTTTCTTTATGGTTCTTGATTATAAACAATTAGGATTAAAGTGTGGGATTGAAGTCCATAGGCAAATCTCCAGTCACAAATTATTTTGCTCGTGTCCTTCGGAATTAACAGATAAACCTTTTGACGCTTTAGTAAAAAGAACATTGCATGCAGTGAAAAGCGAGACAGGACAAAAAGATTTAGTCGCGGAGCATGAAGCGAAAAAAAAGAAATATGCTATTTATGAAATTGTCCATACGAGCAGCTGCAGTGTAGAAACTGATGAAGAACCTATTCATACTTTGAACAACCACGCCTTGCAAGCAGTTCTGGAAGTCGCGTTGCTTCTCAAGTGCATGCCTGTCGACGCTGTCCAGATCATGCGCAAGCAAGTTTTAGATTTTTCCAATACTTCTGGATTTCAGAGAACCGCATTAGTTGCTTTGAACGGCGCTATCGCAACAAATCAAGGCAAGGTTGGCATTACGAGTATCTGCATTGAAGAAGATTCCGCGCGACGCATCAGAAGCGAACCAGAATATACTGTGTTTCGACTGGATAGACTAGGTATCCCTCTTATTGAAATCACGACTGAACCAGACATGACCAATCCTGATCAAGTGAAAGAGATCGCTAGTTATTTAGGCATGGTATTAAAATCTACTGGGAAATTTAGAAGCGGCATTGGCACGATCAGACAAGACCTGAATGTGAGCATCAAAGGACATCCCCGTGTCGAGATCAAAGGCGTGCAGGATTTACAATTAATTCCTTTAGTGATTGAAAAAGAAGTTTTACGACAATTAGAGCAAATCAAGCAAGGCAAGACAAAAAGCGAAGTGAGAAAACTATTGCCAGATGGAAGCACACAATTTTTACGACCTATGCCTGGGGCGAGCAGAATGTATGTAGAGACAGATCATCCTCTAGTTTCTATGGATCAAAAGATATTGGGTAGTATGGTATTGCCAGAACTCTTGACGGAAAAAACTGAGCAGTTTGAGAAAAAATATCATTTGCAGCCTGTATTAGCAAGAGAAGTCATCAACAATCCTTTCTTTACTAAATTTGTTGAGCAGCATAAAAAGCTTGAAGCTAGTTTTATCGCGCGCGTGCTCACGGAGATTCCTAAAGATATCAAAACACGATTACACATTTCGACAGACAAATTAACTGACAAAGATTTCGCCAAAGTATTTGAGGCGTACAGCAAAGAAACCTTGTCGAAACAAGCCGCGACTGACATGCTCGCCGCACTAGCACAAGGGCATCCGTTCGATCTTACGAAATATCAAATGATCTCCGATGATGAACTAGAAAAGAGTATCAAAGACATTGTCGCGAAGAACAAAGGCGCTTCGATGGGAGCGTTGATGGGCATCGTGATGAATGCTTACAAAGACAAAACGGACGGCAAAAAAGTTTCTGATCTGCTGAAAAAATATATGCAACCCTAATTATGTCACTCCCACCTCTTCTTCAAAAGCATCTCCTGCACATTCAAACTCAATTAAAATATTTAGGCGAAGCCTTTGTCTCCAACAACTATAAGCAGGCCGCCGAATATAGCAGAAAAGTTTGTACTTTAGTCGCTAGTATCCCTCAAGGGCATGACTTTAGACAACCTCTTCTCAAGAAAGCTCATGGTCTCCAGAAAGAAGCATTTCGCAATTATATAATTAATCTGCTAGAGTACGCACAAAATGGATTAAGAGATCATGGCGATTTGGGCGATATAGTTGATGATCTTGGACTTGCCCTTGAATACGCACAGGAAATAAACTTACGAGGCGTAAAGAGAAATATCCAAGATGTCTTGAGAGTAATCCCTCAACGATATGGTTTAGAGCTAGAGGTAGTCTCTTCGTAAACTTTTTTCTTTTAGCAATTTTTTTCTTTCTTTTCGATGATTTTTCGCAAAACATAGGAAGATTATTGTAATCTTTTCGCCGTTTATACTTTACTTTTCAGAATTTTTTAGTAAAATCATATTAAAGTTAGATCCCTACTTTCTCTATGCCTCATATTTTTGAAGTTGAAGATTATACTGGACGTCTGATTCATCTTAGTGAAGAAAGATATGCACATATTTTAAAACATAAAGACATACATCATACATTAGAAGAAATACAACAAACTATTTTTCATCCATTAAAGATAACTTATTTACCTGCTAATCTTGCTTATTATTATCGATATTATAAACAAAGAATGTCAAAGGCAAAATATCTTAGAGTTATCGTTAAGTATTTAAATGGAAAAGGATTTATTATCACTAGTTACTTTGTGGAAACTCTACTATGAAAGGCGAAATGAATATTTATTATGATGAAGAAGGAGATTTCCTAGAAATACAAATAGGAGACTATACTGAAGGCTATTTTCGCGATATAGCAGAAGACATTGCTGAACGTGTAGATGAGAAAACAGGAGAGATTACTGGTTTAGCGATTTTAAGTTTTCGAAAAAGGACGCAACAGGTAAAAGAACTAAAAATCCATTTGCCTCTTAAAATTGAACTATCTGCGTAGTTTCTTTTCTAGAAAGTTTTATATAAAGCGTTCTTAGCGTTCTTTTCATGCTTAGGACTCATGCTTGCGGCGAAGTATCTGAACGAGAAGTCGGACAATCCGTTACTTTATGCGGGTGGGTAGATACCTTGCGTGTCTCTGGAAAAATAGCTTTTTTATTGTTACGAGACAGAACTGGCATTATCCAGATTTTTTTGGACAAGACTCTCACGGAAAAGTATCAGCATGAGCTGAAGAAAGAATCTGTTGTGCTTGTCGAAGGTTTAGTCGGAAAACGACCTGACAACCAAGTCAAGAAAGAGATGAAGACTGGCGCTGTGGAGATTGCCGCCAAACATTTAGAGCTTGTGAGTGTTTCAGATACTCCTTTACCTATTGATGTTATTGCTGAGACTACGACAAATATTGACAAACGACTTGATTATCGCTTCTTGGATGTCCGTAGAGAAAAAGTGAAAGACATTTTCATGATCAGATCTAAAGTGTTCAGCAAGACTGTAGAGTTTTTTGACAAGGCTGGATTTATAGCTATACAATCTCCACGACTGACCGCTTCTGGCGTAGAATCTGGCGCTGAAGAATTTAAGATTCCTTATTTTGGCAAGACCGCATCCTTAGCGCAATCACCGCAAATCTACAAACAGATGTTTGTCGTTTCTGGACTGGAAAAAGTGTATGATATTGGTCCTATCTTTCGCGCTGAAAAATCACATACGACGAGACACTTGACAGAATTTACTGGCATTGATTTTGAGATGGGCTTTATCAAAGATGAACATGATGTCATGACTGTTGTTGAAGAGTATTTCAAATTTTTATTGAGTGAACTTAAAAGAATATGCAAAGAAGAACTAGAGCATCTCGACGTTACTATTAATGTTCCAAAAACTATTCCAAAAATGACTTTGGGAGAAGCTAAAAAGATTCTCAAAGATCATGGGAAAATATTACCTGACGATGAAGACTTAGACGCTGAAAGCGAGCGTATTATTGGCGAGCATGTCAAGAAAAGACATAACTGTGACTTTGTGTTCATGTTAGAATATCCTTGGGCAAAACGAGCTTTCTACCATATGCGACCAGAGGGGAATAAGAAAATTACTAAATCCTTTGACTTACTGTTCAATGGCGTTGAAATTGGCACTGGCGCACAACGAGAACATAGACTAGACATCTTAGAAGCACAAGCGAAAGAAAAGGGGATTGACTTGAAGAAGATGACATTCTATCGAGATATTTTCCGCTTTGGATGTCCAAGTCATGGGGGAGTTGGTTTAGGGCTAGATAGAATTACTCAACGACTCTTAAACTTGGATAATATTCGGGAAGCTATTTTATTACCGAGAGATCCTGAGAGATTGACTCCTTAAATTTATTTTCTATCCATTACCGCCGTTACTATAGCGACTTCTTGCTCTAATGTCAGCATGCCCGAATTTAAAACTAAATGATATTTTTTAGGATCACGATAGTCATATTGAAATAATTGTTTACCTATTTGTAGTTCATCATTTTCTCTCCTATCTAAATTTCGACATATTTCGTCCATGGATTTTCCCATACTTTTTGCTGTTTTCGGGACACGTTGCGTACGAACATTTAATGGCGCGGTTACGAAAACCAATAATGATGGAAGATCTGTACAATACCATGAATATCTACTATCACCAATAACATTTCCTCTTTCCACCAATGCTCTCATCTCTCTATTCACCGCGAGCAGTTCTTCCCATGGTCTCTGTTTCCACCATTCTTCAAAAGGAGTCTCTTCATTAGGACATTCTTTTCTATGTTTCTCGCGAAAGAGTTCTCCTATAGGATGTATTGGCCATTGATAGATATCAAAAAGTCTTTGCGCTAATGATGATTTTCCTGATCCTGGCAAACCTGAGATGACGATGCTTGTATACCGCATATGTCTTTTTTGACTACTTCCTTTTAAAAAGATGTCGCTCTTTTTTAGTCTCTAATTTATGACAAATTATCTCAGAAAGATTTAAATATAAATAAAATATCTAATTAGGATGTTACCTTTATTAGGAGTAGACATTGCTGCAATTTTTGAAAAAAGCGCTCTCCCTAATGATGTCAAAACTGAAGTTGTCTGGATTGTTATGGCTCATGCAAAAAGTATAGAAGGTCTATGTTCTGGACTTCCGTATAAAGCTCCATCAGCTCTTCCTGAATTTGCAGACGACTGCACTCGCTATATTATGAAACTTGTCACCCCTATATTCCAAGAAAAAGCTATACCTGTTCTTGTTGGGCAAGAAATATTTCGTAGTCTCTTTAAAACATGTGGTGGGGACGAGCGATACGATTAAATAAACTACAGCAATCTTTTTATATTCTCAAACTCTCTTAATTCTATGGAATTCGTCTTTGTTGATTTACACAGGACTTTGTATCTCTTTTGCTTTAATAGGTAGTCTCTTTCTTTCACCATAAATCTTATAATCTATCACTTCATCACGAGGAGGACTAACCATGACATTCATATCTATTCAAGAAGCATTAACCAAAGGCAAAGGCAACGTAGCTATCAGAGGCTGGATCTATCGAGAACGCGGCAGCAACGAATTCAAATTTATTGTTATGCGAGACTCAAGCAACATCATCCAATGTGTCTTCAAGAAAGAGAAATTCTCTTCGAAAGACTGGGATGCACTGGACAAGCTGACTGTAGAAAGCTCGATGACTGTTGAAGGAGTACTCAAAGAAGACAAACGCGCGCCGACAGGCTATGAATTACAAGCAGACAAATTTACTGTTGTGCAAAGAGCAGAACCTTTTCCTATTACGAAAGATCAAAGTCCAGAATTTTTGCTAGATGTTCGACACCTCTCCATCAGAAGTAGACGACTCGCGGCAGTGATGAAGATCAGACACACTGTGATGAAAGCATTCCGAGACTATTTTATGTCACAGAAGTTTTTGGAAATGACTCCTCCTATTTTTACACCGAACGCTTGTGAAGGCGGCAGCACTTTATTCGAAGTGAAGTACTACAAAGAGAAAATGTACTTGACACAGAGCTGGCAATTGTACGCAGAAGCAGCCGTGTTTGCACTTGAGAAGATTTTTTGCATCTCTCCTTGTTTCCGAGCAGAGAAAAGCAAGACGAGCAGACACTTGTCAGAATTCTGGATGGCAGAAATGGAAGCAGCTTGGATTGGACTACCTGAATTGTTGACGTTCGCAGAAGACTGTGTAAGCCATATCGTGCAGACTGTGCTCAAAGAGAACGCAGAAGAATTGAAAATACTAGAACGTGATGTGGAAAAATTGAAGAAAATTAAAACTCCTTTCTATAGAAAGACCTACGCAGAAGTCTTGAAGATTTTAGAAGAGAAAGAAGGACTCAAGATTCCCTTTGGCAAAGACTTGCGGACTATTGAAGAAGACTTAGTGATGAAGCACTTTGATAGACCATTGCTAGTGACAAACTATCCCAAAGAGATTATGGCATTTTACAAGAAGCGAGATCCGAAGCACCCCGATACTGCTTTGTGCTTTGACATGCTAGCACCAGAAGGCTATGGAGAGATTATTGGCGGCAGTGAAAGAGACACGGATATCAAAGAACTTGAAAAAGCTCTCAAGAAACAAGGCGAGAAGATTGAGAACTATCAATGGTATCTGGACACGAGACGTTATGGCAGCGTACAACATGGCGGCTTTGGTCTAGGCGTTGAACGTGTTGTTTCCTGGATCTGCGGACTGGACAACATTAAAGACGCTATTCCTTTCCCGAGAACGATGATTCGATTTAAACCCTAATTACTTTGTCCCTTGCAAAGACATGGTATCTTTTTCTTTTTTTATTCTTTTGTTCAACAGCATTTCTAATAAAGCCATGCGCACATACAATCCATTTTCCGCCTGGCGAAAATAAGCTACACGAGGATCAGTTTGCTCTACAACAAGAGGCAATTCTATTTCTTCCACATGAGGAAGCGGGTGGAGAATTCTCGCTGTTGGTTTTATTAATTTGAGATTTTCTGGCGTGATAATATATTTTCCTTTACCTTGCTCATACTCTTCCGCAGTCATTCTTTCCCGTTGAATACGCGTTAAGTAAATAATATCCGCTTCTGGCAATATTTTATTCAGATCTGTTTCTTCTTTCCAGGGGACTTTGTGTTTATCGAGATATTCTTTAATGTCATCACCTATCTTGAGATGCTCTGGAGAGACAAAAATAATTTCCATGCCCGCACATTTTCCCAGCAAATAACTCAACGACCTTGTTGTTCTTCCGTGAGCAAGATCGCCGACCATGATTATCTTGAGATTTTCCAAACGACCGAGCTCACGATAAATGGTATACACGTCGAGCAGCGCTTGGGTTGGATGCTGACCTTTGCCATCGCCAGCGTTAATAACAGGAACCGTGCTAATCTCCGCCGCCTGCTTCGCCGCGCCTTCTTGAAAATGACGGATAACTATGCAATCCGCGTACGAACTTATAACACGAATAGTGTCCTCCATGGACTCACCCTTGACTGTTGAGGAGAATTCTTTCGCGTTTTCCGTGGTGATGACCTGGCCTCCCATTTTAAGCATAGCAGACTCGAAACTGAGCCGCGTTCGTGTTGATGGCTCATAAAACAATGTCGCCAATACCTTTCCCTGCAAAACACTATGACTTCCTTTCCGTAAATGATTCGCGCGCTGAAACAGCGAGAACATCAAGGATTTGTCTAGTTGCTGTGATTCTACGAAGTGCTGTAGCATTAAAAAATATACAGTGTTTTTCACCTATAAAAAGATTCAGCGTCTTGATCATATAGGTTTTATCGCCCCGAAGCCGTAAGTACATCTTCTCGAACCATTTTCTTAGAAAGCTTTAAAAAGCGACACGCATTCCCGACAGGATTACCACGTGAGACCATGGACATCGAAGAATATTTACGACAAAAACGCGAACTTGAAGCGAAAAAGAGCATGCTTGAAGCCAAAGAGAAAGTCGTGGATCATGACAAAGAACGTTTCAAGAAAGAACAACGCGCAAAAATTTACGCTGAACACGGCGTTACTGCAAAACACGCAGCATCAGAACATGATTCTTCAGAACATCTTCCTCCTCACCACTACAAAATGCCTTCTTCAGGACCTGGCATGTGGAATACACTCCTCCTTTTCTTGATTTTAGTATTACTTGTTGTCTCTTACTTCATCCCTCGCTTTGGCGAGGATCAAATTCGTAGCATTGTAAAAGTTGAAACTGGAAAAAACACTATCGATACGCAGGAAAACCAAAAAGAAGAAACTGTTGATCCTGACGATGATGATAAAGATGGTGTCCCGAATGATGACGATGAATGCCTAACTACTCCCAGCGCTTGTGATGTTGACGCTACCGGCTGCTCTATTGACAGCGATGAAGACGGCACGTGCGACGCTTTGGATAAAAAAGAGCCTGTGTCTGATGGGCCTCTGTTCAGTATCTTAGCCAAAGATGATGAGGAAGGTCTGTTTGACGATGAAGGTAAACTTGATGGAGAGATTCTTGTCGTAAATATTGAGAAGGGCTTAAAATATTATGAGGACTTCACGATTGAAATCAGCAACAAAGAATCTGAATCTATAGTATGCAAGATTGACCGTGATATACAAATTGACACTGACTTTGACGGAAAGATTGACTTAAAAGATGCAGATCTTGACCGTTTCAAGCTAGAGATTGATCCTAAATCGTCAGAATCCATCAGCTCTGATGTTGCCCCCGGCACTGTTGAAACTGGAACTTATGAAGGAAAGGGAGATCTTCGTATCACTTATGATGCTCGCTGCAAATTCTGCTTAGATAGAGACTGCAACAAAGTAGATGATACTGCTGAGAGCAACAAAAGAACCTTTTTCCGTGTCTGGATCAACAGAGAACTAGAAGGCAATAACACTACTAATAACACTAAAAAATAAGTATTTTTTCTTAGAAGAAATTAAGCACTGAGTCAATGATCTGTTTTGTCAAATCAGTATAGAAGTAGAATGCTAGCACAACCCCAGCGAGAATCGCTATAATAATCCACTTGATCATACTTTTTTGCTGTTTTCATGCTATATAAATTTATTTGAAAGCGTCCAGAGAGAATTGCTGGTGGTCTTGGATAATCTCTTCGAACTTCTTGCCTAAAAGAACGAGAATACTGTCCGCAATGGGTTGTAATTGTTTTTTTATGTAGTGCTCATAATCAATCGGACTTGTATGCGCCTCCAAAGCTTCAGGACCTTTTGTTGTCTGCACGTATTCCATAATTCCTGTGCCAGTCCTACCAATCTTTCTAGCCGCCTTGATATGCGGAGGAGTTGTTTTTGTATACTCCTCTACCGCTTTTCTTATCCCTTTTCTATAGACGAGCAAGTCATCGTATTTTCCTTCCTTTAGATCACGAACGAAAGAACGGATAAAAAGCACAACTTCTTTGTCGTGGAAGACACGATCGAGGAGTTCCTGCTGGAATTTCTTCGCGACGTTGGTCCAATCACGCCTGACAGTCTCTAAACCAACATAGATTATTTCTTCTTTGCCTTCTTTCTCGATGAGGCCAGCGTAGCGCTTCTTCGCTCCTTCTTCTTTCTTACGAATATGCGGCAGGAAAAACTTCTTGAATATTTTTTCAAACTGCACTTCGAGAAAGCTAGAGAGCTTATATTTTTTCTTGATGTACTCAGTGAAGTATGCGTTCAGTCGTCGCTGGATGTCCGCGCCTGTCTTTTTAGTCTTCTCGTAATTTTTTTCTTGAGGATTGATGAACAAAGAATCTGTGTCACCATAGATGACGCTGTATCCCCACTCTTCCGCTTTACTTGCCGCCTGCTGGATAAAGAATCTCCCAAAAGAAGTGATAGCGTTTGCCATCTCTAGTGAATAAAAACGACAAGTAGGATTTGCCATGACACCATAGACACTATTCATCATAATCTTTATCGCGTATGTGCTGAGTTTATCTTTCCGTTTCTTCGCTTCGTCACGCTCTTGCCATAGTCTCTGGATTATTTTTGGCAGAACACCTTCCTCTCTTTTGAAAAATGCGCCATTAGGAGATTCTATCAATCCTTTTTTATTTTTTACTTTGTTGGAGGGGATAAATTTTAGAGGGTCTATATTGAAGGTGCGTATGATGGAAGGATACAGACTTTTAAAATCAAACACCAGAATATTCTCATAAATTCCTGGCTGCGGTTCCAAGACATGTCCTCCTTTAATGCGCTCGTCTCGCTCCAGATTAGCGGATGAGGGAGCAACGACTTTAATCTTTTGCAGTTCTTTGAGATAGACTGAATCCAACGCCGCAATGGATCCCTGAACTCTGTCCAAAGGCAATCGCGTCAAGAAGGAACGACGAATAGTCAGGTTGAGCGCGTCTGATTTTTCGATGATGTCATAGGCTAGCTTCGCGTCTTTGAGATTATAGTCGATTAGCAACTGCGAATCTTCTTCAAAAGCTACGTCAATCTGCTCATGGCGATTAGGGCCTGAAAATATTTTTCCCTCACCAACAAACATCTTCGCCGCTGTGTCTAACTTGTAATCATCAAGCTTGATGTGAGAAATCTTGAGCAAGTGAATGCCATCGAGCACCATCCGCCCTGGAATATCTGCTGAAGAATCCTTAAAAAAAGATTCACTGAGGCGAAGCTTGCATTGTCTGTTGATTCTGCCTAGCTTAAATTCTACGTTCTGTTTCTTGAATCGCTCTTGCAAATACTTGAGATCGAAGTCAATAAAGTTCCAACCTGTGAGAATATCTGGATCAATTTCCAACACCAGCTCTTTGAATCGCTCTAGCAATCTTTCTTCATCGGGAATCGCTTCAGCGTTTTTGAAGTTGCCTTTTTTCTTGATGAGGACCTTTTGGAATGTTGGCGTATAAAGGGAAATAGCGTACAGATCACTGGTGCGCTTGTTGGTTTCAATATCTATAGAGAGCATTTTTAGCTTTGGGAAATAATTACTGACAGGTTTGAGTGTTGGCTCAACATACATGCGATCAATGGTTCCTTCTTGCGGACGCTCATAATCACCGTCAATATCTATTGCGCCTTTGAGATCCTTGTCGATTAAAAAACGATTGACATAACGAATATCCGCCTCATAACAACTTATGCCTGCGTCCATAAACAAGTCACGGGTTGGCGCAACATCTTTCGTGAACTCCAAAGTCACTTTGGTAACAGGCTCTTCCTGAAAATTGGCGAAGTCTGTGTCTTGACATTCTAGCTTTTCCAGTTTCTCCGCTTTCTCGCGATCTGTTGTACGAATATAAAAATAGGGACGAAAGTGATGAAGACTCATGAAGGTCTCGCCATTCTCTAGACGACCGAATAAGTAGATGTACTGCTTGTTGTCCTTCACTTCAGAAGATGGATAGACGATGAATCCTTTCATATAAGAAAATGAATTTATAAAGTTTATAAGCTTTCTTTTAGCATCTTTTTCGTCATTTTGTCAAAATCAGATTCCAGTACTCTATCTTGAATAATGCGATATTTTTCATATTGGTTTTCGGCAAATGCTTTGGCAATCTCAGCTGTCACTGTTACGGTATTGGTTAAAATATCTTTCTCATTAAATTGCAAAAAGGCATCTAATTTAGTGACCCATTCTTTCATAGTCATTATTTTGCGATTATTTGCTTGCGTTTCGGCATAATCCAAGTACATCGAAACAATACGATTGAGTTGGTTGAGTTCCTCTTCATTTAGATAATTTTTCGCAATGCCCACATCAAATTTTCGTATTTGTCCTTTAGGAGCATTTTTCCAGCTAGTCAACCCCATGTTCTGTTTTTGGCAATCAGCGCGAGAATGAATAATCTCTGCCGCCGTTTGGTGACTGATAGCCCAATGCAGTTTATTTTGTATAGTTGCAAAAAAGAGTCGTGTAACTTCGCTGTCCCCACTATAATCCGCGCTACATTGGGCATAGATATCGGTTATTTTTTGATAAAAGCGACGTTCGCTGGATCGAATATCACGAATACGCGCTAATTGTTCTTCAAAGTAATCCTTCCCAAAAACATTATTTGGATTTTTGAGCCGTTCATCATCCATAGTAAACCCTTTGATAATGTACTCCTTGAGTCGTTCGGTCGCCCAGATTCTAAATTGAGTTGCTTGGGTAGAGTTGACTCTATATCCCACAGAAATAATAGCATCTAGATTGTAATATTTTGTTTGGTATTTCTTACCATCTTGGGCAGTATGTTCCAAAATGGAACTAACTGACTTTTCTATCAATTCTTTGCTATCAAAGATATTTTTCAAATGCTTGGTTATCGCAGGTCTTTGTACGCCGAATAACAATGCTATCTTGTCTTGGGTGAGCCAAATATTTTCATTGCGTAGAAATATTTCTACTTTTACTTTTCCGTTAGGGGTAGTGTACAGCAAGAATTCTGTCGTTTCGTCTTTTATAATAAGTTCTTTTGTCATTTTTACTCGTTTATTATATGAACAGGAATGGTATCCTAGACCTTCTTTCAATAAAACGTTTCTTTTTATAAATGTGCTGGGGGTCTTTGAGAAGTTAACGACAGTTTCAATCTCTATTTAAAAGTTTTCCGGCATTTTCGGAAGATTTTCGTTTTATTACTTTTACTGCAGTTTCTTCAGGAGATCAGCTTTAGTGATAACACCTACTAGATTTCCAGCATCTTGTACTAAGACGATAGGATAGAACTTTAGGAGCGAGAGGACAACAGCACTTTTCGTGTTTTTTGTTATGATGGGAGGACTTTCCCGCATGATGTCACTTGCTTTTCTCTTAGTAGTTTCTTCTT
>CAYMIM010000003.1:0-26836 GCA_964390715.1 Candidatus Woesearchaeota archaeon
ACAACGAGAACCTTCTCGTGTATTAGGCTTAGCAGATGATATGTCCAATACCGTTCCTTATAACGCGCTTGGCAGCGTTTATTCGTTTCTCGCTCCAACAATCCAAAGGCCTTTATTAGGAGCTCTTCTCTCGCGATTTGATCACACTCATTACGCCTATGTTCAATCCAATACTTCCTATATACGAGAACCTTCTTTGCTGGCAGAAATTGAGTCTAATCATTTCTATTGGCCTAGCATCGACGAGGGAAAAAAACTTATTGAAAGACACGCCACTTTTCATTCTTTTCATAAAGCAGTCATGGCGCTTGATGGTCTGTTCAATCCTGAAAAAGTTAGGAGTGATTTTGTTGTCGCCTACGCGGCATTACGCAAGGACACCTCTTCTTTTGGACCCGCCTATGCGGAAGCGTGTCATCCAGATTTTTTGGATCGTGTTGTTGGCGGAATTGTCACCATATGTTTGCATAGAGAACATTCACAAGGACAAAGAAATGAAGGTCGCAGATGCTTAAAAATCCTATTACCGCACGCCTTACATGACCTTATTGATCGTAAATACGATGATAATATAAATGTTACCGCATCGCACTCTCAATAACTTATTTTTTATTAAAAAGATTACTTCTCCTCACCGCATACTTCTTGCAATCCCATTTGATTAGCACACGCTCTTAGAATATTCGCTAGTCCTTCCGCTGTTTTTCTTTCTTGCTTTGATTCTATTCTAAAAAGATTTGTGCATTGTTCTATCTCAGGCATATACATCCAAACATATTTAATTTTATCACCTTCCTTATTTTTGTATACCCTTTCTTCATAATTCCAATCGTCCGTTGTTTCTACAGAAAAACGAGGTTTATTCATAAATTTAGGTATATGGCCTATAATACAACTGGACCATCTCCGCAGATAGCTCTCCGCATCCTCCAAACTTACTCTTCTTACTATCGCCCTGATCTCAATTATTTCTCTATTTGTTTTCATAACTATTTCATACTCTTCCACACCTTTTATAAACCTATCTTCTCTAGCATATAGATGACCTGCAAGAACTGCAAAGATGAGCCGGTGTATGTCTTACAGAATCATGAGCAGTTGTGCAAGCAGCATTTTATCCAGTACTTTGAAAAGAAAGTCTTGAGAACCTTACGAACGTATCAGATGGTTGAGAAGGGAGACATGATTGTTTCTGCGTTATCTGGCGGCAAAGATAGCATGACTTGTTTATACTTACTCCATCAGTTCTGCAAGAAGCAAGGGATCACGGTTAAAGCTTTAGCGATTGATGAGGGGATTGAAGCTTATCGAGAAGTGACACTCAAAGACGCGAGAAAATTCTGTACAACTTATAAGATTCCTTTGACGATTTTGTCCTTCCAGAAGATGTTTGGCTTTACATTGGACAGCTTTTTGAAAAAAAACAAGATGGGACCGTGCACCGCCTGCGGCATTATTCGAAGATATTTGATCAATCGCGGAGCGAGAGAATTAGGAGCTACGAAAGTCGCTACTGGCCATAACTTAGATGATGAAGCGCAAACACTGCTCATGAATCAATTCAAAGGGAATATCTCTTTTTCCGCGAAGCTGGGACCAATTACTGGAGCGTTGTTGCATAAACAATTTATCCGCAGAATTAAACCGTTGTATTTCATGATGGAGAAAGAAGTCGCGTTGTACGCTGTGCTGAAAGAATTTCCCGTGACGTTTGTCGAATGCCCTAATGCGCATGGAGCGTTCCGATTGCAGTTGGGAGAAATGCTGAATACGTGGGAACAAAAATATCCAGGGACGAAGCAAGGGATAGTGAACGCTTTTTTAGAAATTTTACCCAAGCTCAAGGAACAATTTAAATCTACGAAAGGATCTATTGGCACGTGTGAGAGCTGTGGAGAACCTGCAGCGAAAACGTTTTGCAGGACTTGTGAGTTGTTAGAGAAGACGAAGACTGTTAAGAAACAATAAATTTCTCACTGTGGTGGATGAGGATCTTGATTTGTTATGCGTCTATACTCTTCATTACTAGGATCATATTGATTATATCCTGTATCTTCTTCATCAACCATATCTTCATATTGTCCACTGTCGTCTCCGACCATTTCCTGTAATGTTCTTCTTTGTACTTCTGTCTGCGCTTGTGCTCCACGAGTATTTTCTTCTCTTTTTTTTGGTGTTAGAAGATTATTCAATCCTTTCGCGAGGCTTTCCTTTATTTCTACACCAAGTCTTACTCTCAGATCAACAATTGCCCATTTCTCTTCTTCACCTAAAATTCCTGTAGATACATACCCTATTAAACCTTCAAGGAGATTTTTTCTTGTTGTCTCATCAACTCCTTCTTCTCTTAATAGTTGATCATATTTTTGCAATCTTGTGTAAGTATCTAGAAGTCTACATTGTTTGCTTAATTCTGTGAGATATTGTTCGTCCGCATTCATTATTTCTTTTTTCTCCTTGTGTTATAACTTTCATATTGGTATGCTCGAAAAAACATGGCTTCTGTAACCTTCTCTAAGTAGCTTTTTGTTAGTTTTTCTTTTTGTGTTGCTACTGTAAGTTGTGCTACATATTCCCCGAACGTGCGGTAAAGCCTGTGTTGTGTACATCTCCGATGATCTGTCAAGAGTTCATCCATATGCTGGAGTATTTCTAGTTGGTCTTTCGGTTCGCATCCTGAGACAATAGCGATGTAGTCTTTTAATGTGGGTATTCTTTTTTTAGGAATATATCCGTGAGCTCCTCTTAACGTCCTATCAATACTAGCGATTTTGAATTTTGCACTTGGAATTTTTAATGGAGTACAAATCGCTTCCAGATCTTTTGGGGATAAATCGCCTGGTGTGTTGGGCATTGTTTTGGTCTCCTGATACTTGTCCTTTTTTCGACTTTCTTCTTTATAAATCTTCCTTTATTAGTCACTTTAGAGTAGATACAAATAGAAAGGTTTATATATGTGTTTACCCCATTATCCTTAGGTTTTTACTATGACTTTCAACGACCATCCAGAACTTATGATTCATGCGAAAGTGCAATTAAATGACTTAGAAATTTATGCGCCTGGACAACCACAGATACTTTATCACGTAGGACGTGCCGTAGGTCAAAGATTACCAAAGACAGCAACCCCTCTTCATTTTGCTCGCACTGTTCTAGAAGTGAGTCATAGCCTCTTTAAGGGTAAAACTGACGCGCAAGGCCTAAAAGAACTTGTAGGTTTCTGCGCTCCCGCTCTTGCGCGAGTTGTCTCTGATCCTTTCGCAGAACGCGTAAAAAAGATATATGAACAGGAAGGACACGCTAAATGAATCGCCGACAATTACTTAGAGGTGGATTTACTGTTGCAGGCGCAGGCTTAGGGTATGGTCTTGGAAAGGGCATTGAAGCGCTTCTTGGCGGTTCTTTGTCCGCAGTTATCAAGGGATTCTATAATGCCTCTCATGATGCTCTTACTGAAATGACCGCGGCCGCAGAACAACGACTTCAGAAGTCAGCAGAAGAAGTCAGAATCTATGTTGGACGAACAGAAGCTGAACATCAACACTTAACCGCTTACTGGGACAAAGTTGGTTTACTAAATCAGGGAGATAGAAAAGAACTTACTCGCATCTTAGAAAATATAGATCATTATACTCAAGAATCTGATGTTGTTGAACGCATGACTAGATTAAAAGATCGTTTGACGAAACGACTTGTTGATTTTGATCAAACACTAGCGCAGAAACAACCACAAGGACTACAAAAATTCAATGAATGGTTCTCCAAACAAGTCAAAGGAGAAAGTCGCGGTTCCAGACCAGCGTTAGAGAAATATCGTGAACGATTAGGCGCCTTAGTACAAGTCTATGATATGAACAAAGACAATAAAATCGCCATGGCTGAATTGATGCATCAAACTGCTGGTTATTTTTCACAGGCACAAGATGAAGTGTTAAAACAAGTTGATTCTCTTTTACAAGATACTCGTATTACTGATCCTGATGAACGCGCCTTCTACACTGGTTTACGCGATTTAGCTCGTGATGATCCTTCTGGCAAACGACTGGCAGACTATCTCTTAAATACTAATAACTATTTTACAGCGTTAAGCGCGTCAGACAATATTCATGCCTTGCAAACTCGCTTAGAAGGAACATTGAAAGATGTTTCTACTTTGCAACAGATTTTAGACGAAGGCATTCGCTTGAAAAATGATTTACGATCACAAAGTGACGCTGACCTTAACCATTTAAGACAACGAGCACAGGAACTAGACAAGTTTATGCAACAAAAAAAACAAGATTTAGAACAAGGCGGCTACGCTATTAATTATGAGCTCTTTCCTAAGCTGAAAGCTGTCGCGGATGGCTTTGAGCATGTATTCGACAGCATGTTTGCAACTGTCACTGGGGTTGCTACTCTTGGCGGAGCTGGATTAAGCTATCTAATTGCTAGGAAGCTGACTGGTGATGGTAAAGTTAGTGAAAAGAAGTATAAAGCTTTAGCAACAGAAAACGAACGATTGCGTAAACAACAAGGAAAAGATTAATAAACACGGAGGACAACACATTACCATGATAAAAGACTGCACACTGTTAGAAGCATTACATTGCAAGGATTCAGATTCTGTTGTAGATGTTGCTAAAAAATTGCGAGAACACTTGATACGCTATATCTATGTCACTGACGCTAACCAGAAACCTGTTGGTGTTATTTCTATAACTGATGTCAATAACCGAGTTGTCGCTGAAGGAAAAAATCCAACTACACTTAAGGCTAAAGATATCATGACCAAACCTATTCAATCTTTTGAAGAAACTATGGATGAGAAGAAAGCGTATGAGCAATGTGTGAACAACAATGTCGCTACTTGTCCAGTAACCAAAGATGGAAAATTAATAGGAATGATAACTATTCATGAATTATTACGAAGTATAACCCACGTTCGGAAATAACCTATGAGCCTCTTACAGACCTTTGTCAAGGATAATCTCGAAACATTGATCGCCCAAGATAAAGACATTCAGAGACAGTTCTCTAACGAGCAAGGACAGCCTCTAGATCCCAAAAGCTCTGTCTATCAAGTAAGAAAAAGCATGCTAGAAGAGTCGCTGAACAAAGCTTATGACAGCAGATTAAAACCTTATGATAAACGAACCTTATTACAAAGATATGTGGCTACACCCTTACGTTATTTGGCTGGCGCCGGATATATCGCTGGCACCGCATTATTCTTTGGACTTCCAGGACCCGCTGGCTTTGGATTCACAGGATTAGGAGCATTATCTAGCACTTTGGCAGATGTAATTGATAGTTACTCCTATGTGAAACATGACCAGATGAAAGGAAGACGAGTGCTTGAAATTCTTGGAGAGAATCTTATAGAAAAACCATTAGCATATTTACCTATTGGCACTGGATTACTTGATATGTATCGAGGATCTAGAAAGTTCAAATCTAAGATAAACAAAGATTTACAACCTGTTGTGCAGGACGCTTTAAGCTACGCTAAAGGATTATTCTTAAACAGAGTAAACACCAAAATTGAAGACGGTAGAACGATTGTACCTTTACGTCTCTTACGAGATGAACAATACACTCCAAGCGCGATGAAGCAAGCAGCTTAATTTCTTTTTTTACTATGCATATTTACATACTTTGACTGTATAAGCATCTTTTGTTGGATCATTAAAAGTCTTAGTTATCGAGACATAATGACTCTGGGAGAAAGGAATTCCTGTTTCTATTACTTGTTGTAGCAAGTCCCTTGCTTCTTCAGAAGTGTTTGCCATTCTGCTTTTCATGAAGGCCGCTACTATCTCTTGTAAAGGTTTTACTTCCAATTCCCCAACTACCCCTAATAATTCTCTTCTTATTATTAGCCCACCAAAATGCACATCTTCTAATCTTTCTACTATATTCTTTTTTCTTCTTTCTTGTGTTCTACATCCTGGTCTTGCTCTGCCTACTCTCTCTAAACATGCATAGACGGGGTTTTCTGGTAATTTTTCTTGAGACATTTTCTCTTCTGATGGAAGCGACTTTTTTCTCTTTATAAATTCTTCTTCACTTTTTCTCTTTATTTCTTATATCCTGTTTTTTCAATCTCATGCGCTAACTTGACGTCACCAGATCTTGTTATCTGTCCGTTCTCCATGATATACACCTTATCGACGTTGACATACCGCAGAATTCTGTTGTAGTGTGTGATCAAGAGGATGCCCATGTTTGTTTTTTTGTGCAAAGTATTAATAGCGTCGCCAATAATTTTCAAAGCGTCGACGTCTGTGCCAGAATCAGTCTCATCGAGGATCGCTAAAGACGGCTCGAGCATGGCTAATTGGAGCATTTCAGCTTTTTTCTTTTCACCGCCAGAAAATCCCTCATTAAGATATCGATTGGCAAATTGCTCGTCGAAACGCAGCTCTTTCATCTTCTCTTTGAGCAGTTTTCTGAATTCCAGAGGATTCATTTTTTCTTTTCGTCTGGTGTTGAGCGCTGTTCTCAAAAAATTAGCAATGGTAACGCCCGCAATTTCGCTAGGGTATTGGAATGAGAGGAATATACCTTTTTGTGACCGCTCGGTTGGTGAAGCTTTGGTGATATTTTCTCCGTTGAAGCTGATTGAACCTTTGGTTACTTTATATTTTGGATGCCCCATTAAAGCAAAAGACAGCGTACTTTTTCCTGATCCATTAGGACCCATCAAGACTACTACTTCTCCTTGGTTGATGTTGAGCGTGATGCCTTTCAGAATCTCTTTATCTTCGACAGTTACATTCAGATCTTTTACTTCAAGCAATGGTTTACTCGCTGTCATGATAGTGTTCTCCTAAATATTTGTAGATTCCTTTTTTTATGGCGATTAATGATAATAAAGCACATTTGACGCGCATCATCGAGAGTTGAATCTGGAGCAAGTCCAGGACAAATGCATTATCCAAGCCTCTTACTTCGTCTAGCGTCTTTCCTTTGAGTGTCTCTGAGAGCATACTGGTCGCCGCCTGTGAAATGGCACAGCCTTTACTTTCTGTCTTAATGTCCGTTATTGTTTTGCTTTTATCCAGCTTGAGATAAATATCAATTTCATCTCCACAGAGTTGATTAGCGTCGTGATACTGAATGTCCGCGTCCGCGATTTTTCCCCTATTTAACGGGTGCTTGTAATGCTCCAAAATATCTTCCATGTACATGTCATTCATAAGAACACCTTTTTCACTTTCTCCAAAGCTTTTACCAAACGATCAATGTCTTCTTTGGTGTTGTACAGATAGAAGCTGACTCTACAGGTTGCAGCAAGATCCATGTTCTTCATCAAAGGCATCGCGCAATGATGACCGCCGCGAATACAAATACCTTCTGTATCTAGAATAGAAGCAACGTCATGGGAATGAATGCCTTCTATATTGAACGAGATAATGCCTCCTTTGTGGATTAGATTTGTTGGACCATAGATAGTTATTCCTTTTACTTTACTGAGTTGTTCGTGCGCATACGCTAAAAGTTCTCGCTCGTGCTGCTCGATATTTTTTAAACCGATATTCATGAGATAGTCTACCGCCGCGCCTAAGGCAATACCGCCAGCAATATGGGGCGTACCAGCTTCGAACTTCCAAGGCAAGTCATTAAAGGTGCTGTCTTCCATCTTGACTTCTCGGATCATATCTCCGCCAAATAAAAAGGGATCAAGATTTTCTAACAAGGCTTGCTTTCCATATAAGACTCCGATACCAGTTGGACCCAGCATCTTGTGACTGGAGAACGCCATAAAATCGACATCTAATTCCTGGACATCGACAGGCATGTGCGGAACACTTTGCGCCGCGTCCAAGACCACTAGAGCATTTACTGCATGTGCTTTTTTTATTATGTCTTTAACTGGATTGATAGTACCGAGAACATTGGAGACGTGCGAGAAAGCAACGATCTTTGTTTTCTTCGTGAAGAGCTCCTCATCTATAATGAGTTGTCCTTTTTTATCTACCGCGATCGCTTTTAGTGTCGCGCCAGTTCTCTTCGCTACTTGCTGCCAAGGGACTAGATTACTGTGATGCTCCATTACTGTTATGAGTATCTCATCGCCTTTCTTGAGTGTCTGACCGAGCGTGTACGCGACGAGATTGACGCTTTCTGTTGTATTTTTTGTGAAAATAATTTCCTTGAACTTCGCGTTGATCAACCGAGCAACTTTTCTATGCGCGTCTTCATACGCTAAAGTAGCTTCTTCGCTTAATTGGTAGACTCCTCGATGAACATTCGCGTTCATTCGCTCATAATAGTTTTTTTCCGTGTCAATGACTACTTGTGGTTTCTGTGAGGTGGACGCAGAATCGAGATAGATTAGTGACTTTCCATTGATTTCTCTCGTAAAAATGGGGAATTCTTTCTTGATATCTTTAGGGATTATGGATTTCATTGTTCGATAAGGAATTCTGTTTTTTCCTCGATTTCATTCGCCAGTTGTTTTTTTATTTCTTCAGCGTTTATTTTTTCTATTGTTGGAGCAAAAAATCCACGAACTATGGCAGCCTGCGCCTCGCCATCGGACAAGCCACGTGACGTCAAATAAAAGAGCTTGTCTTTATCGATCTGACCGACGGTCGCTCCATGCTTGCATTTCACATCCTGATTATCAATCTCCAACTTTGGAATGGCATCAACGGTCGCGTCGTCGCTTAAAATAAGCGTATCTTCTTTTTGATAGCCTACACTATTATGGGCATTTTCATGTATCTTAATATTTCCCCTGTAGACTGTTTTACTTGTATCCTTGCCAACGCCTTTGGTGCGCATATCGGATGTGGTGTGGGAAGCGACATGCTGCGTCTCTACTGCCAAGTCAAACTGCTGGTCTCGCTGCGCGAAAAACATGGTGTCCGCGGTCATGCTGGACGCTTCTCCTGTCAATGTGGTGCTAATTGTAGAAGAAGTGAAGAGACTTCCGAAGCAGCCGTCTATCCAAGCAATTTTCGCGTTTCTACTGGTATTCGCTGTCTTGCTCATGAAGTTATAGGTCTTTTTATTGAGGTTCTGGATATTACAAAAAGATAGTTCCGCGTTCTCTTCGAGAATAATATGCAGACGTTGCGTTCTAAGATAACAATCTTGTGTTGATGCGCTGGTTTCAATGATAGAAGCTTTACTATTTTTTTCTACGATGATGATCATGGTGTCAGCGTCAATCGTTGTTGTCGCTTGTTTTTCGAGCATTATAGGTTGTGTGAGGACTTGATCAGCAGGAATAATAATCGCGTTCCCCTGGTCGAGCGCTTTTTGCTGGATATCTTCTATCTGTGTTGTTGGCTGCTTTTTTAATATGAGATAGATGGCTTTTCCTCGAGGTGACCGCCAGAATTCCTTGAGCTCTTGTACTTTAATTGTTGGAGAAGCAGTCGTTACATAAGGAGTATATATTACTGGAGATTTTGCTAACAACACTTGTGAAAATTCTTCAAGCGAGAGATACGTAGTCAACCCATACTTCATATTGGGGAGAGGTAACTGCTGGCTTATCATTTCTGTTTGCTGTTCCATAGTCGTGTTTAGCCAAGGGCATTCTCCATTTCCAGTTCCATTAATCGATTTAATTCGACAGCATATTCAATAGGTAAAGCTTTGACAATAGGCTCAATAAATCCAGAGACGATCATCTGACGCGCTTGCTCTTCTGACAGACCACGGGACATCAAGTAAAATAACTGCTCATCTCCAATTTTGGAAACTGTCGCTTCATGACCAACATCCGCGGTCTTGTTATCAATGTGCATGTAAGGAACGGTGTTGGATTTTGACAAATTATCGAGCATTAAAGCATCACATTGGACGTGCACTTTCGCGTTTGTCGCTTGTTTCGCTATTTGGACTAGACCACGATAGGTGGTAATCCCGCCATCTTTGCTAATGGATTTGGAACGAATCGTTGAAGTCGTGTTAGGAGCCGCGTGAATTACTTTCGCGCCAGTGTCTTGGAATTGTCCTTTTGCCGCGACTGCAATACCGAGGAAATCTGATCGAGCTCCTTTGCCTTTGAGAATAGAGCATGGATATAACATAGTTGTTTTGGATCCCATATTGCCGTTGATCCATTCAATAATACCATTTTCATCAACAATTGCACGTTTTGTATTGAGATTGAAAACATTTTTTGCCCAATTTTCCATAGATGAGTAACGAGCACGAGCACCTTTGTTCACAAATATTTCTACACAGCCTGCATGCAATGAACTTGATGTGTATGTTGGCGCTGAGCAGCCCTCCAAATATTGCATCTCCGCGCCTTCGTCGACAATGATTAACGTATGCTCAAATTGCCCAGCGCCAGCGATATTCATCCTAAAATACGCTTGCAAAGGTAGATCTACTTTGACATTCTTTGGAATATAAATAAAAGTTCCTCCACTCCAGACCGCTCCATGTAAAGCCGCGAATTTATGCAATGTTGGGGGAACGCATTTCATGAAATGTTTCTTGAAGAGTTCTTCATGTTCTCTTAAGGCTACGTCACAATCTGTGAAAATAACACCGAGATCTCCCCATTGCTTCTTGAGATTATGATAGACTACTTCAGACTCGAATTGCGCGCCGGCGCCCGCCAATGAACGACGTTCAGCTTCTGGAATACCTAAACGCTCAAAAGTTTTCTTGATTTCTGGAGGGACTTTTTCCCAATCACTTTCTGTTTTTGTGCCTGGCTTGATGTAATAGGAAATACTGTTTAGATCTAGCTCTTTGAGATCTGGACCGTCTGGCCAATTGATAGGCATAGGGAGCTTTTGGTAGATTTCAAAACATTTCAAACGGAAATCTAGCATCCATCGCGGTTCTTTTTTGTCTGCTGAAATTTGTCGAATAGTTTCTTCTGTTAAACCAGGAGCTGTTTGCATCTCATACTTCTGATTGACTTTATGCTCAAAATAATCCGCGTCAATTTTCCAGAATTCTTGATCTTGTGTCATTGTTTTTTCTCCAAATGTCCTTTGAAACAGAGTTCACAATTGTCTGGCAGTTTCTTTTCTTTCTGATAGACATGACAAGGATCAATTTCTAAACGGACATGGCAATATCTTTTCTTATTCCATTGCTTTTTGCTATAGTTTAAGACGTCTCGAAGTAACGCGATTTGTAAGAAACCTTCTTTAGTGAGATGCTGCTTCTGATCGATTATAGTAATACATTCAGACCAGATTTTGAATTTCTTTTGTTTTGTTGGTGAGACAAAATCTTCTGGTTTGAACATTGTGATAATATTTTTTACTTCCTCTAATTTTGTCGCTTTGAGAATAGCTTCGTCTTTTGTTTCCTTGTTTCTGTAATAAATATTCCCCGCTTGTAACCCTTGCTGAATTCTTTCTAGTGTACCTACTTCTGAACCTGGCACTTTGATGGTGAAATCCGCAACTACTTGCTGACCTAGATTATTGTTGCTTTTTTTAAGAATGATACTGAATACTGCAGCACTTTCTATGAAGCCTAAAAGCCACTTTTTATCTATCTTATTGGCTTTTTCAAGGGTTTGGTGACTAGGATGCACTTTCATATATCTTACTATTTAGTAGCTTATTTATAAAGGTTTCTGGCAAGTTTTATATAGCGAGATTTTGTCTTGTCTCCATGATTCCGCTTCGAGAAACTCTTCGTAATGTGCTTCTTACTACTAGCATCGCTGCCGGCGTTGGAGGTTTGAGTATGAGCGTTGCTTTTAATCCTTACACACAATTAAACTATTGTTCTCCAGAAACCTTACGAGTTCTAGCATTTCGCAAAGAACTTTCCTATGATCCTAACACTCCTGGACTTTTAGCAAATAAACATCTTGACTTTTATTTTACTACAAGTAAAGATTGTATTTCGTTACTTCAACAACCTCATGTTCAACGTGAACTATCTCAACTTGAACTAGCATCACAGTGTCATGCTGTTGGATTTGGCGCTGTTGCCCTTTCCTTAGCGAGCTTGGGAGCACTTTTACTCTTTAGAAAGGAAAGAATTGTTTATAGACCTCTTTTGTCCGCACATGAATCGCTAAAAGATGATGCTAGCGCACAAAAACGTTTTGCTGAAGAACAAAAACAACTCCCTGATGATTTTCTTGTTATACACTCTTCTTCAACAACAAATAAGAAGTCTCTCCCTTTAAAGTCTCCTCATTTAAAACTTGTTGAATAACGTCTAACTTATTCTTTTCTTATGTTTATGTCCACTGCTCCATAGTCTTTGGCGAGTGGAAGTGATCCCATTGATTGTTGATCTTTAATTGAAACATCTTGGTGTGATAATCGATGTAGTATTGTGGAATTTTCGCTTTCATCGCTATCTCCATATATTTTTTAAGAGCTGCTTGATAGTCTTCTTGTGTTGGTGGTTGTAGTTTTTTACCAGTTTCGATAAAGTATTTGAGTCGTTTGAAGATAAACGGATCTGCCACTGCCGCGCGCGCAATCATAATTCCTTGGACACCTGTTCTCAACACTTCTGCTGCTGAAGTTTCATCAACCACTAGACCATTGCCAATCAGAGGAACAGACGTGTTTTCCACACATTCCCGCAATGCATCCAGATCAATAGACGCTAGAGATGTATCTTTCACAGTTTTTGGATGGACGGTTACCCAGTCTAGACCTATGTCTTCTGCCGCGTTGAGTATTTTGAGATAGACCTTTTTTTCTTTTTCTAGAGGATGCATGCCTAATCTTATTTTTGCTGATACTGGACCATTCCACTCTGATCGAAGCACCACGAATAATTCCTTGACTCTATTGGCTCTCTTGAGCAACGCCGCTCCTCCGCCTTCTTGAATTAATCCTGGAGAGGGACAACCTAAATTCAAATCTATCGTTTCAATATGCATGAATCGTGCATCTTGCTCTTGCTGTTTTGTTTTTATCATGACTAACGCTTTTTTCAACTCATTGACCTTGACTGCCGCCAGTTGTAGTCCTTGGCGAATATTTGGAGAGGGATCGAGCTTTTCTAAGAATCGTTGTTTCTTTTTTGTCAATGCGTAAGCACGAATCATTTCGATATAGGTTAACGCCGCGCCTTGCTCATAACATAAGCTACGAATAGCCACGTCTGAACAGGCTTCCATAGGAGAGAAGAATAAATTCGATTTGAATTTGTATTTTTGCAAGAAGCTCATTGTATCCAACTATTTTCCCTTATAGCCGAATTTTTTATTATAGTCTTTGTGATCAACGATGTCAAGAACGAAATCAATAATTTCCACTTCATTTGATTGAATAGTGTAAACAAGTCTCCAATAGTTAGAAAGTTCAATTCTCCAAAGATTGGCTATATCGTATTTTTGTACATAGTATGTGGGAATTTGGCTTTTCTTTACTTGGTCACCAGCAAAAGGATTATCTTTTAGCCATCCTTTCACTCTTTCTATTGATCTTAAAATAGATTGATGAACAGATGAATTCACTCCCCGTCTTAGCTCTTCACCAACAACACTGTTTAATGCATTATACTCTTCTATAGCTTCTTCTGATAAAATAACCCTTACCTCTTTTCCCTTGAAAGTCATATTTCTGTTCCTTTACTTATCGCCTCTCTTAATTTTTGACTGTCTTCATACACCCATAAAATACCTTTGTGTCCATCTAAAATTAATCCTCTTTGCTCTAAGTATTCAAGAATAACATTTAATGTTTGATGCATAACCTGTGCTGGTAATAGCTTTTTTATTTCTTCACGTGTGAGAGTGGTCTCTGCATCTTTTAGTACTTTTTCTACCATAAGCACTGTTTTCAAGTTTGGATAGTGGATAATTTCTTGCATGAGTTTGTTTGTATAAGTCTATATCATTAGTTGTATAAACTTATATATAAACCTTTCTGTTTACAATAAACCTTTCTGTTATTATAGTATAGAACTTTTACAAACTTTGATCGCTTCTTTTATTCTTTCCATGACTTGTTCTACAGTTTTTCCCTGTGTATAACATCCAGGAATATCTGGAACTTTAGCTACATAAATACCGTCTTCATCTTGCTCAATGAGAACAGTATAGTTATAGATTTTTGTCATACTTGTTGTATCTCTTGTGGATTTTTTCTATTTTCTGTGTCAATGCCTTTTCTATATCAACATTCATAGTTTTAGCTAAAATCAATGTAGTTAAAATAACGTCTGCAAATTCTTCTGGCAGATTTTCTTTGTCATAATTTTCTAACTTTTCTTTTCTCTGTAAAGAAGCATGTGCCAGGACTTCATTAGAGAGCTCTCCAACTTCTTCCATAATTTTTATAGTTCTAGCAAGAATCATCTTTTGCTTATCCGGAGCTTCAGTATACTGTGCTTTTAATCTTTCATTTTCTATTTCTATAAATGTAAGTAAGTCTTTAAATTCCATATTTTTTTTGAGTTAGTTGTTCTTATAAATCTTCTTATTATGGTCGATGCCTTGGTGCCTTTTCACAAGTTTTTGAACAATGGTTCTTTGTTTTTGTCTGACACGCAGGACAACAGATAAATAATTTATCACAATCCAAGTTATGACAATTGATCATCAGATCTGATGTTGCATTACAGATATCACAGGTTGTTATAGGTTTGACTTTAAAACTGGGAGTTAAACTATCATCAAAGACGAAGCAATTACCTTCGAAATGTGTGTTTGGAAACTCATTCATGTACTGGAGGATGCCTCCTTTCAACTGATAGACTTCTTTAAACCCTTGCTCTTTGAGATAGGTTGCCGCTTTTTCACAACGGATGCCGCCAGTGCAATAGGAAATAATAGGTTTATCTTTTGGCAATCTTAATTTTTTTATAGCATCCGGAAATTCTCTGAACGTTTCAATAGATAAAGTAACCGCGTTCTTGAATTTTCCTAGTTTTATTTCATACTGATTTCTCGCATCGAGCAGGATAGCATCAGTTTTTTTGTCCAGAAGCATTTTCAGTTTTTTTGGCGTGATATAGGGGGCTTTTTTCTTGAAATTCACTTCTTTGCCAAAGACGACGATTTCTTTTCTCACACGAACTACTAATTTGTGATATGTATTTTTGTCCGCTTCCACTTCACGGAAGGTTAAGTCTGAAAATCTTTTATCTTGCTTGAGGAGTTGTTGGAGTCTCGCAATGTTTTCTTTTTTTCCAGAGACTGCCGCATTAATACCTTCCTTTCCTATGAGAATCCTGCCTAGAATATCTAGCGCTTCACAGTAGTTTCTGAGCTTTTCTTGTAGTGTTTCTGGCTCTTCAATGCCTACATATTTATACAATGAAATGGTTTTGTACTCCATAGCTTTATGATTAGGTGAACCTTTATAAAAGTGTTTCTTATGGTTCTTTTATGACTTATTACGACACTTTAGCAGAAGGTTATGATGAACTCCATGCAGAAGAACAACTCGCTAAACTCAAGATTCTTCTCGAGCATGTATCTCTTCATGGAAAAATTTTAGATGTTGGAGCGGGGACTTGCATTGTAGCGAGAACACTTGGAGATAAAGTACAAATTATTTCTGTTGATCCTAGCAAGAAGATGTTAGATAAAGGCGTCGGAGAACGACATGTGGCGAAAGCTGAACATCTTCCCTTTGCTGATAGGACTTTTGACGCTGTTGTGTCGTTAACCGCGTTGCATCATTGTGACTTAAAAAAAGCACTGACAGAAATCAAACGTGTGGCTAAACCTGGAGCGACTATAGCTCTTAGTTTTTTGAAAAAATCAACGAAAGTAGCATCTTTTGAACTGTTGTCATCACAATTTTTTGTTTCTTATGAAAAAATAGAAGCACATCAAGATTATCTTTACTTAATCAAACATACCAAATAATCCGCCCTTCTTCTTCTCTTCCTCTTTCTTTGGCTGCTCTTCAGCTGTTTTCCAAGGATCAGAGAAATCTTGACTATTGGTGAATACTTCTGACCGCTCTTGTCTTGCTGGTTTTCTTACCCAAGGCGCCGCATCTGATGATTTCTTTTTTTGTAATTTTACGACATAGTCATCTTTTTGTTTTCTAAAATTAAATTTCACTTTTGAGCGCTGCGCTTCCATGCGTTCCGCTAAATCTTTCTTGAGTTTCTCCTCATACCACTCTTGTGAACGCTGACGCTGGATTGGTTGTTGCTGTGGTTTACGCTGAGGTTTAGCAAGATGGTGTTTCTCTTGATGAGCATGATGACGAGGCTTTCTGTTTGCCCAGAGTTTTATTAAGAAGTATACGATTAAAATACCTATGATCCCTGTTACATAAGGCAAGACATTCCATTTTCTCTTAAGAATCTCCACGTTGTTAAATGTTTTATCACCCACTTGAACGGTGTAGACTCCTTGACCTATCATGTAGGCGAGATCATAAGTTTCTGTCTTCCCTACGTTCAATTTTATTTTCCTTTGTTTTGTCTTACTTTGCGTTGGATCATTTGTGCTGGTTACTGTTATCGCTTGTATTTCTTTGATGGGAACATTACCGGTATTCGCGAACGCGATAATTGACCCTTCTTGTGAAATTTCCAGAACCTTGAATTCTCCTATGCCAAAGGACATGAATGCCCGCACGTCTAAGCTCTCTGCCTTTACTTTCCAGAATCCAGGCGTAGCAGAACGCGGCAAGGTAAATATTGTTTGCTCGGCGCTTTTGATTGTATCTGTGAAGACCACATCTTTTTCCGCGTCGTAGACATTTAATTCTATGTCTGTCGCGATGATATCATTGCCTTGATCATACAGCGTTGGCGTGATGATTACTTGCTGCTCAGGCATGAATGATTCTTGATTTAGCGCCAGCTCAAGGCGTGTTGGGACTGCTATAATTGTAATACTATATGATTGTGTTTCTGTGTTTCCGTGCGTGTCTTCCACGTCAACAGTAATGGTATGCTCGCCTGTTTTGATGTCTGCTGGGATCGTGATAGTATGCTTCAAGATGCCGAGCAAGATGGTTACTTCTTCACGCCCATCATCCAAAGAAATGTATGCTTTTCCCTTGCTAATTCTAGAATCTCCAGTTCTTGCTGTCCCATCAATTTTTATTTTATCGCCTGGCAAAAATTCTTTTTTATTTAGCGTGATCGTTAATCCAATGTTTCCAAGCACTACTAGATTGTTTAAGACGATTGTCTGCTTGTTGTTATTGATATCAGTAATCTCAATTTGTATCTCATAATTGCCCGCGGGATTATCTTCTGTCTGATGCGTGTAAGCAAATTTTCCCTTGCTTATCTTCACCGTGTCTTGCACCACATTATATTTTCCCTGCTTGAATAATATTGTTGCCAGTCCTTCAATTGTCTTTCCGTCCATTTTTGTGATGATGCCTGAAAGCGAAACACTGTCGCCCAATTGTACTGACTCTTTATCTAAAGTTATTGGAGCATTCAGCGCACTGGTGACGGTGAAACTACTTGAGGTTGTTTCTGTGATTAATATATCATTGCTCTCGAAAGCGGCGTGAATGTTGCAAGTACCCGTGAGTGTTTGTGGGATAGTGAATGCTTCTGCAAACGCTTTCGCTGTGTTCGCGCGAAGCGTTAGCGCACGTGTCGCCAAGACTTCTGTCTCTCCACAGCTTAACTCAAATTTCAAAAATCCTATGTGATCCGCAGTCTCTTTGATTGACCCTTGCACCTTTATTTGGTCGCCAAAATTGACAGTGGTTTGGTCTGGACCAGTAAGGCTTATTTCCGCGCTAATGACTGGCAATAAGGCTAAAAATACACCAAGTAATAGACTCAGAAATCTCTTTTTTACCATCTCTTTTTTCAGCCATTCGTACTTTATTAAGGTTTTGGGACTTCGTAATGTTTAAATAGTTTCCAATGGACGAGCAACCCATGAAGATCTTAGCTATCCACGCTGACTATCTCAAGTTCAAGCCCACAAAAAAGGCCTTGAAGAACGCGGAAGAGGTTGATGAAAAAGAGGTAGAAGTTAAAGAATGCCTTGTAGTGATGACTTCTGTTGAAAAGAAGGATGAAGCTCACGCCAAAGATGTAACGGAACGCTTAGTCGCCGAGATTAAAGACATTATGCGACAGGTCAAAGCTGAAACTATTGTTATTTATCCGTATGCCCACTTAAGCTCTGAACTAGGAAAACCAGATGTCGCTGTCAAAATTCTTGATGACGCAAAACACCTTTTGGAAAAAGAAAAATACAAAGTCATTCGCGCTCCTTTCGGCTGGTATAAATCATTTGAATGGCGATGCAAAGGACATCCACTTTCTGAACTCTCCAGAAGCATTGATCTCAGCCAGCCTGGAGCTGTTGTCAAGAAGGATCCAGCATTGAAACCAAAAGCATTGGAACTTGACTTACAACACAATAATCCTTTACAAAATACTGGGGCTTTTATTTTAGCATGGGCAGCGCATGAACTTTTCCCCAAAGCAATCCCTATTTTAGGACTGTCACAAAAAGACTCTTTCACTGTTGACTTTGCCAATGTAAAATTTACCCATACTGACCTTCAGAAGATTGGCAAGAAGATGGATGAGTTTGTCAAGAAAAATTACGCTATCAAAGAAGGAACTGTCAAGGCCGAGCATCCTTTCCAGAATGAGCTCTTGCAAGCATACAAAAAAAATATCAAAGCTTACAGCCAAGGCAATTTTACGTTATTCCTTCCAGGATCTGTCATGTTAACGAGCGGTGGCGTGAAAGCTTTTAGTCTAGAGAATATTAGCGGCAGTTATTGGAAAGGCGACAGCAACAATACCATGCTGCAGAGAATTACTGGACACGCTTTTAAATCAGAACAAGAGTTGAAAGAGTTCTTAGTACAATTAGCAACTGCGCAAGAACGAGACCATAGAAGAATTGGGAAAGAATTACAACTCTTCCACTTTGATGAATTATCTCCTGGTAGTCCGTTCTTCTTACCTAAAGGAACTATCATCTACAATGAGCTTCTATCATTTTTACGTGAACAATATCGTAAACGAGGCTATCAAGAAGTTATTACTCCACAAATGTTCAATAAATCCTTGTGGGAGACGAGCGGCCATTGGCAACACTATAAAGAAAATATGTTTGTCCTACCAGTGGATAATACTGAATTTGCATTAAAGCCCATGAACTGCCCTTCACACTTGTTGATTTACAATAGCACTGGACATTCTTATCGAGACTTACCTTTACGTCTTGCTGATTTTTGTTTTTTACACAGAAATGAAATCCGAGGAACCTTGGGTGGTCTGACCAGAGTTCGTAAAATGTCGCAAGATGACGCGCATATTTTTGTCACGATGGAGCAAGTCGAAGAAGAGATGGGGCAAGTATTAGAATTTATCAAGTATGTCTACTCAGAAATATTCAAAGTTTCTTTTACCCTAGAATTAAGCACCAGACCAGAGAGCGCCTTGGGAGACAAAGAATTGTGGGACAAAGCAGAATCACTCTTAAAGAAAGTCTTAGAGAAAAGCAGCATTCCTTACAAAGTGTCTATGGGTGAAGGAGCATTCTATGGACCAAAAATTGATATTCATATGAAGGACGCGCTTGGCAGATCACATCAATGCGCTACGATTCAATTAGACTTCCAACTCCCGAAACGATTTAACGCAGTTTATGAAGGATCTGACGGTAAGAAACATCCTGTAGTCATGATACATCGCGCTATCTTAGGATCTCTTGAACGCTTTATGGCTGTCATCACTGAACATTACGCAGGCAAATTCCCTCTTTGGTTAAGTCCTGCGCAAGTCAAATTAATTACTGTTACTGACAAGCATATCCCCTTCGCGAAAGAAGTCTATGACAAACTTTTCCATGCTGGTATCCGTGTAGAATTAAATGACAAACCTGAAACACTCCCGAAGAAAGTCAGAGACGCTGAAATGGAGAAAGTCAACTACATTATAACGATTGGTGATAAAGAAGTTGAAAAGAAAACTCTGGCTGTACGCTCTCGAGGAGGAAACGTGCAGTTCGGTGTTCATATAGATACTTTTGTAAAAGAATTGCAGACGAAGATTACATCGAGGTCACTTGATGCATGATTTACATAAGACTTTAGAGCATGTGCAGCAATCCGCCGTCTTTAAAGCCTGGTTTAGCGAACATCCCGCCTCATACTTGTCGAGCTTTTTCAAAATCATTGAAGGACAAGATGTGGAATGGTGGCAAGTTGATTTTTACTATCCCAAAGGCGACACGATTACTTCTTTTGTTGTTGATGACAAAGTGAAACTAGCGACGAAAGACGGTGAAGTTTTCAAGAAGCCTGACGACCATGTGCAAGCATTGGACTTACACGCTGTTGTCGTTGACGTGAAGAAAGCATTACAGATCGCGGGACAGTTACAAAAGGAAAAATACCACATGGAAAAAACATCGAAGACTATTGTGCTGCTGCAACATATGCATAGGACGCTATGGAATATCAGCTTCTTGACGAGCGCGTTCAGACTTGTCAATATCAGAATTGACGCGGCAACTGGCGATGTGTTAGAAGATTCTATTGTGCCTTTGTTTGAATGGGGAAGTCAGAAAGCATCATAATAAGAGGAAAGCTATAGAGTTAATGGAGGCTCTTCTAGAGGAATATCATAAAAATTTAAGTTGATTATTCTTTTTTTGAACGCTTCAATCATAAATCCTTTTATTTTTTCTGTTTTTCTATCAATATGTATAAATATCTTTTCTCCCAACTCTTTTTCATACCTTTCTGTTTCCCTCCCTAGATTAATTTCAAGTATATCTCTTGCTTTATCATAAGATACATTAAGATTTTTCTCTAATCTTTTTTTGAATGCAAACACCATAAATCCAATTGTTTTCCCTTCCTTTTCACTCTTTCTTATAAAAATTCCATTCTCCATTTCCTGAAAATATCCCTTCGCAGACTTTCCTATAAGTACCTCAAGCATATCTCCAGTTTCATCATAATAGATTTCTGTTTTTTGTTTCATGGCTTTTCATTCTCTGTATAGAAGCTAGTTATAATAATACCTTTACCGTTTAAATATCTTACTATAACCAAGACATATTGCTCTCTTTTCTTATATCTCCTATGATAATATTTTATACTATCATTTGTCAGGTCATCATTTATGAATAAAGGGTGAACAAGAGTTTCTTTTATCTCTTCAATCCAATTTACTAGCTCTGGATGTCTTACAACAATGTGTTTCCAACTCTCTCTAGGCAAATAAATCGTTCTTCCTGTCCTCTCTTTTACTTCGAATATTTTATCCACTTAGAGCAGGATATTTTTTCTTTAGATAACTTTTTGCTCACTATTTCCGGAAAGTTTACAAGAAATAACTATACTCTTTCGGTCAGCAGCACTGTTTTTTTCCTAGAAGTGAATCCTTTCAAAATTTTTACGTCCGCGTCGCAAGTTTTTGTCAAGAATTTTATTATTTCCAGATTCGCTTTGTTGTTTTCTGGTTGAGCGCGCACATCCATTTTCCATTTATCGCCTGCTTGCTTAGTTACCTTTGTTTCTGGAGCGTTGGTTCTGACTGTCAATTGAATAATTCTTTTCATACACTTTTTTTCAGTGGCGAACCTTTATATAATTCTTCGTTTTTCTTCTTTTATCACTTTAAGAGGTGGTTATTTATGACCAATGAAGGATTGGAAGAGAGGACAAAAGACGATCCTGTACGAGAAGCAGAAAAAAGTATCATTGGGTCTTTTAATGAGGCACGAGGGAACAGAACATTTGGCGAGGTTCTCAGAGCTATAGACCCTAGCGATCCGAGACTTGGTCATATAGGTGACGCCTTAGATAATCTCTTAAGAAAAGGCATTTATGGAATACAACCTACTCCTCAAGATCCGAACCCTTTGAGATATAATCCTGGAGCTGCTCGAGAAAAAGGATATGTTTGATTTTTACTTTTTACTTCCTTATTTCTTTGACAGAACATTTAAATAACAATCCTTACTCTTTTTTTCATGGATCTCAAAAATAAAGTCGTTCTTATCACAGGAAGTAGCCAAGGCATTGGAAAAGCAACGGCACAAGCTTTTGCACAACAAGGCGGCAAAGTCATTGTTACTTATAATGCAAATAAGAAAGAAGGAGAAGCAACGTTACAAGCATGCAAAAAACATCGCGCAGCAGAACTATTTCATTTGAATGTTTTAGATGATAGTTCCATTCACGCGTTGGTTAAAGAGATTACTAAACGATATGGCAAATTGGACATTCTCATTAATAATGCTGGTGTTCTCGCTGGATGGAATTCTTTTACACAACAGACCTTTGCAGATTTAGAACGGCAGGTGTCGGTGAATTTAACTGGTCTGATGAAAGTAACGCACGCATTTTTGCCGTTGCTCCAGCACCAGAAGGAAGCACTCATTATTAATATTGCGAGCATGGCAGGAAAAGAAGTGTATGACCAGATTGTTCCTTATTGCGCTACGAAATTTGGTGTTCGTGGATTCACTCAGGCACTAGCTCTTGAATTACCAAAACATATTAACATTTATTGCATTAATCCTGGCATGACAGCCACGCAGATGACAAAGTACGAAGGCGTTGATCCTGACAAAGTCGCTGCTGTTATTGTGAAGACTGCTCAAGAAACGCTGGGCAAGAAGTCTGGCGATGATGTTGATGTACCTGACTATTTATAATTTATTCCAGTCATCAAATTCTTTTCTGCTTATTTGTTGTTTAGTTTTTCTATAAGAATTCATAAATTTTTTATTTTTCATTAAATCTAATGATTCGAGATCAACATATCCCTTTTGCATACTCATAGTTTAACTTTCCAAATACTTAAAGCTTCTTCTTCCTTGAAGTGGAGATCTGCTGGGATAATGATGCATTGCGGAAAACGTTTGATGGAAATATCTTTTGCTTTTCCTGCCTTGATTTCTGGATCAGGAGCACCGAGCGCGCCACAGGCAACTACTAGAGTTTCTTTTTTTAACCCTTGTCTAATCAGATAGTCTAAGCCTTCACGAGCAGTCATCATTCTGTTTTCTTGGATGTCTAACAAACATAAGGTGTGCATTTTATTTTTTTTATTAGTTACAACGATGTCATAAGGGCTGGTTATTTTTTCATTGTTTAAGGGAATGGTGGTTGTTCTTCCAAATTTGTATAAAAATAATCCTGTGATACCTATGGCTGTTAAGACTGAAGCGTTTTCAATCACTTCTACTGGAATCTTTTGTTTTTTTGCTTCCAAATACAGATCGATATGGGTGGTTGCCGCAAGAGGAGCTCCGATGATTAACAGAGCTATGTCTTCTTTCTTCGCTTCTTTGAGGAGTTTCTCAGCGTCTTCTTCTACGAAAGCACGTGGAATTGCTGTAATCTTTTTTCCATATAATTTTTCCATATTCTGCTGCGCTGTGTTTAATTTTGAAGTGTAGGTTTCGAAATAGACTTTTTTACATGCTTTAATTGCTTCTAGTCCTTTGACAGTAATATCTTTTTCATCATGCAAACCTAAGCCGATTAAGTAGAGTGTCATATCTTTGATTTTATTAGTCAGTAGATAAATGTTTTCTGTTCTTCTTTTATTCCTACCTTTAAGTATGAAAAGGTTTAAATAGGAGTTCCTACATCTCTAACTTATGAGAATCGAACGTGAATTAGGAGTTAAAGGACAAGTTGTTATCCCTAAAGATATTAGAAAATTGTTAAGCTTACGACAAGGGCAGAAAGTTGTTTTTGAAGTACATAATCATGAAGTTGTTATTAAAGCAGAACAAGATGCAGATGCATTTCTAAAAGATTTTTTTTTCCTTCCCTCGTTTGAAGAAAGATATTACTTTTAAAGAACTTAGAAAAATCAGAGATGAGTCTTATGATCTACCTTGATGCTAATATTTTTCTTTGTGCTACTTTGAATGAGGGTGTTTTGGGACAAAAATCAAGAGCACTTATGTCTAAAATAGTAAAAAAAGAACAAATTGGTTATACTTCATACCTAAGCTGGGATGAATTTGTTTATACTTTGAAAAAATTGTTTGGGAGAGAAGCTGCTGTAGATCAAGGAGAGAAATTTCTAAATTTTCTTAACTTACAATTTATACCTGCGGATGAAACTGTTCTTTCTCAAGCACAGCGACTTATTGAAAAATACACTTTAGACCCAAGAGACGCTATTCATATTGCAAGCGCGCTAGTCCATAAAATCCCAATAATCATTTCTAACGACTCTGATTTTACTAAAGTGAAAGAAATAAAGGTAACTTCCTTGGAAAATTATAAAATTTAAAATCGATTGTTTTTTCCTATTGGGTGCATAGGGATTGTTTGTATGGGAGTAACTGACTCTCCCGTAATAGACCTTAACATGTGTCCAGTCACTTTAATACTGATTTTTTCACCTAAATGCAAACGTCCTTTGATGCCAATAATGATAGGATAAGTCCCATATTGTCGAGCAAATGTCACATTGCCCTGATGCGTCTCTGTGTAGACCTCGTTCAAGATTGTTCCCAAAGGAATGACTCGTTGCAACATGGGTGTATCAATTTCCTCACGAATCTTTTTTCTGAATGAGAAATATAATTTTTTGTTTTTCTTGAAATATTTGTAGCCAATTTCGTTCATCTTTGTCCCTTCGAAAATAGTTACCTGTCGTATATTAATCCTGCGAATCATTAAGCCATCATCGTAGATTTTTTTCAGCCATTTGTAGTTCTCTCGCAAGGTTTCTTTGGTTTCTCCCTTGAGACCAAGAATAATGTTGATGCCTGGTAAGAAGTAAGGCATACCATTGTCTCCCCGTTGACTCCCAAATTCATTCAATATCTTGATAGCACGATAAGCATTTTCTGGCGTGCAGTTCAATGTGTTTTCTCTGACGACATTTTTATCGAAAGACTCCACGCCAAACGCCGCGATATTTCCTGGAGTACAATACTTCACGATTAACTTCGTGCGCTCTTCATTGACATAGACTGGATTGACATTATCGATGTGCAAGACTTTGAGGTTTAATTCTGACAAAGGCTTGAGCAATTTTTCTAACTCTCTAGGATCTCCATTCTTGTAGCTTAATGTGCAGGTCGCCTTCCCTAGCCTGAAGAATTCACAGCCTAATGAACGCAAGAGTTTTACTTCTTCGATGACATCTTCCTGGTCACGGAATTCTACTTTGTTTTTGATGGGTTCAGTACAGAAAGAGCATTTTCCAAAGGTGCAGCCACGACCAGTTTCTATCTCAATAATTCTTTTCTGAGGGATGAATTTGACAATGTAAGCTCCTTTGATCGCGTAGTCTTTTATCTCTTTGAAATTGAAATGCGCGTTCCACGTCTCATGAAAAACTCCTTCGGGAATACTTTCCGCTTTACGACCACCAATGAGTTGTGTACCTATAATACCTGGACCTGTGATGATTTTTTTACACTTCAGATCTTTGATTAATGCAACGACTTCTTTCATCGTTCCTGGGATAGCGGAGAGATATTTTCCTGGCGTTTGAATACCGATGTTGACAATTAAATGCGTGGTGTTAGCGAGAATCTCTGGAATATCTTGATTAGTCGTGTTGTAAATTTTGATATTGGTAACGATTTCATTCTGCGGCTTGCGATTGTTGTAGTTTTTGACCAAGCGCAGATCATCAATAGTTATGTAGTTGACTTTTTCTGGATGCAATTTGCCAGCGATGTATCTCGGATACGTGCCTAAATAGGGTGGAACACCTAAACCTGCAGGCTCGTCTGTGTAACAGTCCAAGATGGTGTAGACTGGCTTTTTCATACTTATATTCTAGAGAATACACTTTAAAAGCTTTTGGCAGATTTTAAATGGAGTCTATTTTTATGTTTTTTCAATATATGTTCGTACTAATAATTCTAATTGTTGTTCTTCAGAGGCAATAATTTCTTTTTTCTTCAATAGCTCTTTAAATTTTTCAATTCCTCCGTGATATTTTTGAATAGCCGCTCCGAGTGAGCTATATCCTAATTTATTAAGCGTCCATATTCCAGGAAAGCCTTCAAAATGATGTTCTTCCATAAATTTTACGGCTTCTTCTACAGTAAACTCTAAATCTTTCCATCTTCCAGTCTCAACTTGAAGGTCTGGTAATCCTTTTTGTTCACGAAATCTTTTATAACTTCCAAAAACTTTTCTAATTCCAGCATCTAATCCGCCGTAACCATTTTTTTGTAGCCAATGACTTGATGGCAATGAGCCTTTGAGTTCTGGATGATCTTTAGCTATTTCTTTAAGCTCATGTTCAATGTTTTTTTTACTTCTGTAGTAACCATTGTCTTTTTTTTCAGGTCTGAAGCCAAGTCTTTCTCTTACTTCATTAACCCCCCATTGTTTTGTGATAACATTTGCAACAGTCCCATATCCTCTTTGTTGTAGTTCTCTTTGAGTTGGAAAATGTCCTAATTCTCTTGCTAAATTCATTAAGACTTTTCCTACATTTCTAAAATCCTGCCAATACCCGCTTTGCTTTTTAACTTCTTCCTGCCCTAAAAGTCTACGAATTGCTGGCATTCCACCATGATATCGATTTACTGCATTTACAAAACCTGCATACCCTCGGTCATTAAGTGTCTGATTGCCTGGCAAAGTGTCAAGATCTTCTTCTTGCATTATTCTCCTTGCTTCTGCCAAAATATAGCCTTTGTGTCTTAATACTCTAGAATCTGTTCTTCGCAATTCTTCCCCCAACTTTTTTCTTAAACTATTGATCCCGCCATGATATTTGTGTAGACCATTTAAAAATGCAGAATACCCTAATCTCCGTAGAGTTCCGCTGCTGGGTAATTTATTAAAATGATGTTTCCTTTTCATTGCTCTTATTTTTTTTAGAACATAAGCTATATCTTTCCATATACCTTCTTCTCTTAAAAGTTGATCTTGCCCAATCACTTCTCTAAATCTTCTGAACCCTCCATGGTACTTATTTATTGCTCCTCCCAAGCTTGCTTCTCCCAATAACTTTAATGTCTCATTTCCTG
>CAYMIM010000004.1:0-16223 GCA_964390715.1 Candidatus Woesearchaeota archaeon
ACTATCGAAAGATTCAAAAAGCCTTTCCCGATATCTCTGCATGTAATAGCCCCGTGGTCCAGTGGTCAAATTTTGCTTCGGGATAAACCGACAAGAGACTTGAGACGATGCCCTTTGGAGGCATAAACGGCAGTTCGAATCTGCCCGGGGCTATCACAATCTTTATAAATCGTTTTTTGTGTTCCTAAAGCACTAATGGCACGATTATACTCTCGAAAGAAAGGCAAGAGCGGCAGCAAGCGACCTAGCCCACGTGTCAAGCCAGTATGGGTCACTTATGATGAGAAAACTGTCGAACAATTAGTCGTGAAATTAGCGAAAACTGGGAAAACCGCAAGCGTCATCGGCATAGAACTCCGAGACATGTATGGTATTCCTGATGTGAAAGCTATTACCAAGAAATCCATCGTCGCTCTCCTTCGCGAACATAATTTGCAAGGAAAATTACCCGATGACTTGAAAGCTTTAATCAAGACTGATATAGCTTTGATGAAGCACTTGGAAACAAACAAGAAAGACATGCCAGCACAACGCGGTTTACGCCTGTCTGAAAGCAAGATAGGAAGATTAGTCAAATACTACAAACGCACCGCAGTTTTAGTAAGCGACTGGAAATATGATCGCAGCAAAGCAAAGATTTTAATAGAACAATAAACTCTTTCTCTTAAGGGGGTTGTCTTACCTTGGATCTATACGCCTACGTACAGCAAGCAGCGGCACGCTTTAAACAATTGCCAGCATCTCAACCAGTCCGCGTTATAGCAAATTATGACGCTGATGGTGTAGCAGCCGCGGCTCTTCTTTTAAGAGCATTACGCCGTGAAGGGAGAACTTGCAATGTTAGCGTTATAGGTCAATTGACTCCTGACATTATCCAATCTTTTACACACGAACCTTACGCGACTTATTTTTTTCTAGATTTGGGAGCGAATATGCTTTCCGTGTTGGCTACTCAACTAGTCGGGAAACATCTTTTTATTTTTGATCACCATTATTTTGACAAAGGCATTGTTCAAGATGACGCTGTTGTGCATGTGAATCCTTATCTCTGCAGCATGGATGGCACGAAAGATATTTCCGCGTCTGGTGTTACTTACTTGTTCGCCTGCTGCTTGAACTCCAATAATCGTGACTTGAGTGTTCTTGGATTAGTCGGCGCACTTGGAGACGCGCAAGAAGATCATGGCTTTCAAGGGATGAATCAAGATATTTTACAAGACGCGGTAGACTTGGGATTGATTGACGTGAAGGAAGGCATACGACTTTTTGGCGCGCGAACAAAACCCCTGTACAAAGTCCTGAGCCAAAGCACGAATCCTTACTTACCTTCAATAACTGGCAATGAACGCGCGGCGCTCGCTTTCTTGGAAGAACTTCGCATTCCCTCTCGTGACAGCGCCGGCTATCGCTGGCTGCATCAACTCAACAGAGAAGAATTGCAACGGTTGTTTGATGGACTATTGGTTCGGAAAGCTGGTGGCTTAGCAACTGTTGAAAAATTATTTGGACCCATCTACTTATTACCCAGAGAAAAAATGGAGACTCCCCTACATGACGCGCGTGAGTTCGCTACACTTCTGAACGCCTGCGGCAAGACGAATAAATCTTCTTACGCTTTGGGCGCTTGTCTTGGCGACAGCAAATCTTTAGAAAAAGCCATGATCATCCTTTCCAGTTATCATCGAGAAATCACTTCAGCATTACGCTGGTTTTATGAGCAACGAGGCAAAGCTGTAGTTGAACAGGAAACCGCGGTTGTGATTCGAGCGGAAACCGCTATTCGTGACGCTTTAATTGGTGTTGTGACTTCCTTATTGTCGAAGAGCAACCTCTATCCCGAAGGGACTGTTCTTCTTGGCTTAAGCCATACACTTGGCGGCGAAGTTAAAGTTAGCTGCCGCATTAGTGGCGAGAGTGAGCGAGGGCCTGATTTACGCAGACTTATGCATGACACTTTGCCTATTAGCGGCGGACAAGGTGGAGGACATCTTATGGCAGTAGGAGCAGTTATTCCCCAGGAGAAAGAAGAACTCTTTATTACCACGTTTTTAGAGCACTTGCAGAAACAGCTTTTGGAAGAGCATGTTTAGTCTTTCTTTCTCTACATAGAAAGTTTTATAAGGCAATTTTCGACCATTTTCCCTATGGCAGTTCAAACAGCAGCAGACCGCAAGAAACGCAAGAAATGGTACACGGTGATAGCGACCAAAGATTTCCAAGAGATGCATCTCGGTGAAAGCCTAGCGGATGAACCTAAACATCTTATTGGGAGACATCTGCATTTGAACCTGATGACGTTACTGAATGATCCTAAAAAACAATCCATCACTGTTCATTTCGCTGTTCAAGAAGTGCGAGGCGATCTTGGCATCGCTTCCCTAGTTCATTACCAATTGAACTCCTCTTATTTGAAGCGCCTAGTCCGCAAGACCTCCAACAAAATTGAAGAGTCTTACGCTATCACGACCAAAGACGGCCAGAAGTGCCGCATCAAGCCTGTTCTTTTTACTCGCAATAAGGTAAATAATTCCACACTAACTACTGTCCGCAAAAAAGCAGAAGAGCATTTACGACAACTATTCCAGCAATACACCCTTCCAGAACTTTTTTCACTAATTATTTCCAATAAACTGCAGATGGAGCTGAAAAGCGCGTTGAAGAAGATCTATCCTATCTCTTCCTGTGAGATTAAATCCTTCTACTCTGAACCTGGATCTGTGGCTATAATTCAACCACAAGAACAAGCACCTCCTCCAGCAGCACTAGTCGCTACAGCATAAATCATTCGTAAACTATTTAAAGTATCTTTCTTTTTGTATCTCCTATGGGACAAAGACCTCTTATTCTTTCCAGCATTTTGATTCTTCTTTTAGGATTCTTTTCTTCTCAAGGCACTTTGACTGGATATGTAGTTCAAGAAGTTCAACAACAAGATTTGAGTTATGATCTTACTTCTGATGGTGTGGTTGATACCGCGGATCTTCAAGAAGTCATGGACATAGCGTCTTATGGGATCTATAAGGAGCAAGCAGATTTTAATCACGACACTGTTGTTGATCAACTCGATGTTGACTTACTCGCTTCAGCGCTTTCTCTTTAGAACGAAAATATAATTTTTTATCTCCGCATTTTGTATCATTCTTTTTTCTTCTACTGACCAACCTTCAGGTATTCTCTTTTCTAATCCTATCCAATTAGTTACTACTATGAGTTTCTTTTTTACTTTGTCTTCGCTTTTTTCTAGAAAATGAATAGCGTATTCTTTTGATCTTTCTTGCCTCGCAGGCACCCATAAATTTGTGATGATATAATCTACTTCAGAGATTTCTTCCCAATGGATATTAACTTTTGCCATCTTGGCGTTTATTTTCGCGTTTCTTAGATTGTTCTCATCCTGATCTGTCGCATAGATTTTTTTTATTCCTTGCCTCGCCGCTTCGATAGCTATGACGCCGTCTTTCGCGTAAGGATCATACATACTCTCTTCTGGACTTATCTTGCTTATTTTTATGGCAGCCGCCGCGAATGATGCGCTTATGCCCGCATTATTTCTTCTGATCCTATAAGCTCTTTTTTCCAACTCGTTACCTAATAATTTTCCTAGTATGCATTTGTTGTCTTGAATATCCACATAGACTATTGTTTTTGGCTCTTTCAAACTTACAGCATATCCTAGCTCATGAATAACTTCTCCGACATCTTTCTCTATATCATTACCAGAGAATAAGTGCTGTCCTTTTCTTCTACAGGTGACGCGAAATGGCTCTTCTATCTTCCACTTTCTCTTTTTTATCCGCTCAAGAATATCTTCCTGCGTCTCAAAAGTGAATTCATCGTCGTACTCGTAGACTGTGTCTATGACTTCATATTCTTTCTTTAGCTTTTCAAACGTTATTCTTCCTTTTTCCTTTATTTTTCCTTTTACTTCCGCCGCGGCAATATCTTCTATGCCTTCGAGAACAATACCAATGTACACTTAGACCATCTCTGCCAGATAAATATTATTTTTATTTTCCGTAATTTTGATGTTTACTTTGTCTCCTATTTTCCTGTCGCACTTCGCTATAGTGATGCATCTGTTTTTAGCTACCGCGATCATTTGTTTTTCCATCCATCCTGGAGCTTTAATGGCTACGTTAATTTTTTCTCCTATCTTGAACACCAAAGGGATATTTTTCGCTGGCTTTGTGTTGAGATCTTCCGCTTTGTAGATTAATTTCATGCCAAATTCTTTTTCCCACTCTCTCAATCGCTTGTAGAACTTGTAGTAATTCACTTTTTTTATTTTCTTTACCTTTCTGCTATATTTGTACTCCTCATATTTCTGCAATGCGACACGAAGATTGAGCTCTTTTCCTTTTTTGAGGATGACTCTGATGTCTTCATCGTTGATGCCTGGCAACCATACTGGCGTAAATATCAACTCGATGTTTGTTTTCTTGATTACCTTTATTATTTCCTCTATTGTGAGAATATTATACATGGGGCTGCCGAATAATTCCTTACTCAAGAGCGGACTGAATGAATGGATGCTGAGATGTATGCGGTTTAATCCTGCTTTTTCTAACGCTAGAATCTTTTCTTTGGTCAATAATGTACCGTTAGTCTGCATCGAAATGAATATCACTTCCGGAATTTTTTTTACTTCTGTGATTAATGTCTCTAATTCCTGATACGCAGTTGGCTCACCGACAGAATCGATATTTATATGGGTTTCGCCTTTGATCGCAACAATTTCTTTTATCCAATCTACGAGATAGTGAGGATCTACATTGTAATGTGTCTTGTGCGTTGTCGAATATGGACCACCGTCTGTTGAACAAAAAATACAATTCATATTGCAAACGGTTGTCGCTCTTACTTGGATGAGATTACTGTTAGGACGAACGACTATGCCGAAGGCTATGTGACCAATTAACGGAATGCCTGTTTCTTGCGTTACGGTGAAGAGCTGCATAAAAATAATAAAAAAGAAGTCCTTATATTACTTAGCTATATGGTTGTTTTGGTTGCTGATAAGGTTTTGTTAGGCATTCACGAGCTTCTGTTCTAGCTCTGTCTAAGTCTAATGGTTTACCCTCAATTTCATCATAGAGCAGAATACCCTCTACTAGCAAATCTTGGAGACTTACAGTACTTGCTAAATTTCTTCTACTTTTTGGTATATGTTTGTTATCGGTCATTGTGTAATTACCCCCAATTCTCTCTCGTTTTTCCGCTATATAAATCTTTCTCTCTTGTTATTACTTACTAGTAGTATAAGTATTCCTTGGTAAAAAGACCTTCTCTGTTACTGCAGCAAGCCCTTTTTCTTTGGTAAGCATATCTTGTGAGGGGAGGGCTGCCTTTGCCAAAGCAACTAATTCTCCTTTGAGAGTCATAACTGCTATCTGCTCCCCCGCTTCAATTCCTGCATCCAGCTTGCTAATTCCCTGGACACCTAATGAAGAACCATGACAAACATTATTTACTGCGTTGTCGAATATCCAGATTTTTTTTACATGATCGATTGCTTTTTCAAAAGGAAGAATAACTCGACGAATTTCTTTTTCACTGCCCTGCTTCCAGAATTCGTAAGCATCTTTGAGATCTTGGAGCGTTACCCAGTCTTTGTCGGTAAAAGGACCAGCTTTTGTACGAACGAGTTGCGCCATATGCGCCCCTGTTTTTAGTGTTCTTCCCATGTCATGGATTAATTTTCTGATATACGTACCAGCCTCACAACCGACTTTGAATAGGACAAATCTTTCCTGGATGTCAATTATGTTCATGTAGTAGACTTCTCGTTGTCTGAGTTGTCTTTTGACCGCGCTTCTGACTGGCGGGAGCTGCATTATTTTTCCTTGGAATTGCGCAAAGACTTTACGAACATCAGCTTCACTAACGTCCACATGGATTCTCATCAAAGCGATGTATTCTTTTCCTGCGGGCAACAAAGCTTGCACTACACGTGTCGCATCATCGAGAGCTATTGGAAGAACGCCGGTTACTTTGGGATTTCCTTGCTTTAGTGCACTAAGGTCCCGCTGTGACCAGATTTCTTTATGCTCAAAATTTTCTGGACGTAGTCTGCTACCTGATGCGAGTTGCCTTAGGTATGAAACCTATCTAGGCCCGGCAGGTTTGTTGAGGTTCACTATTCCATATTGGATTAGCTTTTCAACAGACCTTTCTTCAGGTTTGCAGCCCCAGTCTGGATTTGTTGATGCTTCTTTCTTTACTACTACTTTTCTTTCTTCCTTTTCGAAAGGTAGCTTCTCTTCCATATTCTAAATTGGTTTATCTTCCTCTTTTAAGGTTGCCGATTCTCTATTTAAATTAAAAAAACAAAGAGAGACTAAGGATGGATCAAATTTTTCTTAAAATCTTCTGCAGTGAGAAGTATTTTAGCATCGCACGCAGTGAAGATATGATTAGACAGTGAGAATAAAGAATTCCTAGTTTTGTCAGTGAAATAGTAGAGAATAACCTTAATGTGATGTTGTTGTCTTAAAGTATTGAGCACAGGTACAAAATCAGTGTCACAGGCGAGAAGAATAGTTGTCTTGATCTTTTGTTGCGGAGGTTCACGAAGAAGGTCTATAGTCATAAGAGTATCCACTCCCTTTTGCGTGTAAACATTATCTATTTTTTGCAATCTTCCTTCACGAACGACAATCTTGCCAGATTTGCGTAAAATGTTTATAAAAGAGTCATACCTTGTTTTCTTCATTATTCCTTCTTGAGAGGGGGGTTGACTTTGAAATGGTGGTGCTGTATAATAATAGACTTGTTCACAATAAAGCTGCTGCTTCCGTGCAAGATAAAATGCGAATTTTAATAGATCTAATTTAAGATATTTTCCACCACCAAAGTATCTTGAAATTTTTGATAGATAGCCCGCGTCAATAAATACAAGTGTTTTTTCAAGCATAAAAGAAAAAGTGTACCTTTCTGTTCATATGTTTTCTTAAGAAAAAAGCAAAAAAATAAAGGAAAATACCGAAAGATTTCTTATTTCCTTAGCAAGATTTACGAAAATGGTTAAGAAAAGCGAAAAAAACAACCATAAGGCTTATAAAGAAGTTCTACTATTGATATTATAACATGAGCCCTAGTGATCCCACGGGGTCGCTAGATGATTTTATTTCTATGAATTCGTTTTTGTTCACGTTTGAACGGGAGTTTTTCTTCCATGCCATTTACTTCGTTTTCTCATGCGTTGGCTTTTGACCGTGACTAAGTATGTTGGTATGTCTTTCTTTTTCCATAATTTTCTTATCTTCTAATCTACCTTCTTCTCGAGGATGATGCTCTTTGTGCTTGACTTTTTCGTGTTCTAACACGTCTTTCTTTTCTTTCGCTTCAGCCTTATCATGATCTTCTGTTTTTGGCTTTGTTACTTCAGTTATTTTTTCTGGGATTTTTTTACCTTTTGTAGGTTCTTCTTTCTTTTCTTCACGAGGAGCATCAATTAAATCAGCCTTGAATTTCTCACCGTCTTTCCAGACTCTTACTTTCACGTGATGCGGAGGGTTTTGGCGGCCATGCTGCATTAATTTCTCATGCAAATGTTTTCCTAACAGAACGTTTTCCACTTTCATATGCTTGATCAAGAATTGACGAGTAGCCTTTACCGCTTTCTTCGCTTGGTTCCAACTAGGCACTTTTCGAAATTGTTTTCTCAATGGAATGTTAAATGTTTGTTCGTCCGCCATGGTTATACCTTGATGTTTGAACGTCTCCAAGAACGTTTCACCGCTGTATGTCTTCCAGGATGCACACGACGTCCCTTACCGTAGATCTTTGGCACTGTCCAGAAGGGAGCCCACTTTGTCTGACGGCCGCGGTTCGCGAGGCGCTTTTTCTTTCCTGGTTGTTTAAATCTTGCCATTGTTTATCTTCTGCTTATTTTTGTCTGCTGTTTTGGTTCCTGCATTTTCAGCAACATTTCCTTGAATTGCATATCATTCATCTGTTCGGTGATTTGCCCAGACTGGATCAACTGCACGAGAGTTGTGAGGATCTCCATCGCTTTTTGCGGATGAGCCGCTTTGATATTGCCATATCGCGTGACCGCGTCCCTCGCCATATAGCGTTTGACAAAGGTTTCCAGCTGTTGGATTTGTTGTCGCAACTCGAGTTGTTTTTGGACTTCTTCTTGACTTGTAGTCATTTGATCTTGTCCAAGAAGCTCTTTCCTTTCGGCGTAACGACACGTCCCTTGTGGACTCCTTTAGCTTCTTGCTTTATCAATTGCTTTTGCTCCAATTGCTGCAATATTACTCTGATGATTTTTCCTGAACCCTCATACCGAGCTTCAGGCTTATGACCTCGATTTTTCTTACTTCCATATTTTTTCTTTAATTTATTAGTACCGATAGGACCATGACGATAGATTTTTCTCAAAATAGAAGCCGCGCGCTTGTACCACCAGTCTTGATCCTCTGGAGGATGCTGCTTCGCGTGACCAGTCTTGACGAATTTAGCCCATTCAGGCATAGCAATTTCTTTCTTGAGCCCATCGGCAGCCTTTTGGATAAGCTCTTGTGGTTTTTTGTCAAAGATGGTTGTCATACTGATTACCTGCGCAAGGAAGGGATAAAGACGCTTTAAAAAGATTTCTGTATCCTCACTTCTTGCCTTTTTAGCATTATTACCATGTTTACGCTTTTTGCGGAATCTTTATATATCTCTTCCTCTCCACATTTTTCATGGATACAAAAGACTGGTTTTTTTCGTTGATTATTTTTGCCGCGATTTTTACCTTTACTTCTTTCGTAGACGCTAACCATCTTACTGGGAAAGCTACCGGTCAAGGCAGCAATACAACTAACGAGACCCATCTTGAATGTGTTAATTTAGCGTGTGTTCCTCTCAATGGCAGCGGCACAGACTTATGCGCAACTAATCTTGACTGCATGAACACCACAAACACTACTCATCTTGCATGTGTCAATCTTGCCTGTGTTTCTGTGAATGGTGCAGGAGAAGATCTTTGTAAGACTACTCCTGATTGTTTGAATACCACTAATAACTATACTAGCGTGCGCGCAGTCCGCTCTAACCAAACTATTGAAATCAACTTGACGCATCTTGCATGTGTTAATCAGGCTTGTGTTGTTATTAATACTACAGGCGTTGACCAATGCGCGACTAACGCTGACTGTATTGTCACTAATATGACTCATCTGGAATGTGTCAATCAAGCATGCATCTTTGTTAATGGCACAGGCGCTGATTTATGCGCCACTAATCTTGATTGCAATATAACAAATTTGACTGGTGGCGGCAGAAATTTAGAAGGCATTATAGCGACACCACCCCCCGTCCAAGAAAAGCCCACTACTCTTTACCGCCTTATCTTAAGCTGGTTTGGACTTTAGATATTTCTTTTAGCTATCAGCTAACTCTTTTAACAGCTTCTTGGTGTTTTCATAAGCGAGTAGTTTTAACGCTTCCTCTTTTGTCGCCCATTGATAATCGTCATGCTCTTGTTCATGCGCGATATCTATTTTTTCTGTCGCGCTTACTCTTACTAGATACGCGTAGACTATTTCCGCATCCTTGTTCATGAGGATATTCACTTTCTTTTCTTTTTCGATGTTTATTTTTGTTACACCAGTTTCTTCCTTGATCCCACGACGAAGCGTTTCTTCATAAGACTCTCCTGATTCCATCGTTTCTTTCATGAGCTCCCAACCAGACCAGCGCAATTTTCTATGCAGAACCAGATATTTTTTCTTTTCCTTCTCTAACGCGTAGATTACCGCGATTACTTTTCGCTGTTTCATGCTTCTTTGAGATCGCAATCACCTGGAGGCAGGACTTGCATAATCTCATTGACATCTATGTCTACTTTTTCTTTTTGATGGAGGAAATACCTTACTTTTTTCGCGGCGTCGCTTTTCTTCATATCACCCTGCTTTACAAGTAATATATTTTTACAGTGTTCTTTGACAGCGTTTATTGGACCACACATAACTCTATTGTCCTTCAAGAGGCCAACTGCCAGCTCAATAGGCGCTTTGAAATAAGTACGCTCACCGTAGATCATGAATGACCCTTTTGGCAAGCTGAATTCCTTCTTCACCTGCTCTGGCTTAATGGCATACACGTCAGCTAAGCTAATCTTCGCTTGCCACTGCTTTGAGTTGGACGCGCAAAATGTGGCCGCATCCTCCTTTTCTTCCTTGGTTGGCTTCGCGCCTTGTGTTTTGATAACGACGAAAGGAGATCCTTTCAACTGCGTGTGGAAGACCAGATCAGTCGGTTCCAGATATTTTTTAATAATTATATCATTCGTTGTAGCGTCACGACCACCGATGACCAGACGTCCCTGCGCTGAGATGTACCATTTGAACTTCTCATACCACTCTTTTTTTCGCTCTTCTTTCTGTTGCGATTGTTTTTTTATCTTTTTGAGCTCGACATTTTCTATTTTTCTGAGCGTTTCTTTATAGGCTCTTTCAGCACCATCTATCTTTCTCTTGGAACGCTTGCCACGCTCGTAGTAATATGCCGCATTATCCTGCACGGATTTGTAAATATCTATAGAAATTTTCATTGCTTTTTTATCCTGAATCCTTTCTCACTATCTTCGATTGTGTATCCTAGCCGCTTGATCTTGTCTCTGAGCTCGTCCGACTTCTTCCAGTCTTTGTTTTTCCTTGATTTCTCTCTTTCTTCTGCTAACTTTTTGATCTCTGCTGGAACTTTTTCTTCTTTTTGCTTCTTTGTCAGATTGAGACCAAGTATCTTGTCTGCTTCTTTCACCATATTCTTTTTGTCTGTATCACTTAATGTACTATCTTTGAGCGTATCCCATACTGTTGCTAAAGCTACCGGGATATTCAGATCGTCATTGATCGCTTCCTGGAATTTTTTCTGATATTGTTCCGCATATTTTGTTTTTTTATCTTTTTGAGTCAGACTTTGTATTTTTTCTCGAAGGTGATTTAACGCATTCTTAGCGCTTTCTAACGCTTCCCAAGAAAATGCCAAAGGTACACGGTAGTGTGTCATTAAACAGAAATATTTATAGACTAATGGATCAATGTCTTTCTCTTTCAGCGTGTCTAGTGTAAGGAATTCTCCTCTTGATTTTGATATTTTTCCTTCTTTGTCAATCAGAAATTCTCCATGCACCCAATAATTAGCAAGTGGTCTGCCTGTCGCGGCTTCAGTTTGCGCGATTTCATTAGTGTGATGGACAGGAATATGATCGATACCACCACAATGTATGTCGAAGGGATTACCGAGATATTTTTGCGCCATGGCTGAACACTCAATATGCCAACCAGGGAAGCCACGCTCACTCCAAGGAGACTTCCATTCCATCTGTCGCTTTTGCCCTTTGGGAGAAAATTTCCATAAAGCAAAGTCTGTTTTATTCTTTTTACCGCGAACATCTACACGAGCTCCTTCTTGCAAGCCCTGAATATCTAATTTTGCCAATTTTCCATAATCTTTGAGTCTGCTTGTATCAAAATAGATGCCATCTTCAATCTTGTAGGTGTAGCCTTTTTTCTCTAATTGCTTAATGAGATCAATTTGCTCTTTGATGTGATCTGTCGCTTTACACCATTTGTTAGGAGGAAGTATATTGAGTTTTTTCATGTCTTCCTGAAACGCTTTTGTGTAGATCTTAGCAATTTCCCAAGCAGTCTTATTCTCTCGTTTTGCACCTACTTCCATTTTATCTTCGCCGTTGTCTTGATCTGTTGTTAGATGACCCACATCCGTGATATTCATGACATGATTGACTTTGTATTTGTTGTAGAGTAGAGTTTTTTTTAGCAGATCTTCGAAGATGTACGTACGGAGATTACCTATGTGGGCATAATCATAGACTGTAGGACCACACGTGTAAAGACTTATCTGTCCTTTCTTAATAGGCTTGAGCTCTTCTTTCTTTCGTGTTAAGGTGTTGAAGAGTCTCATAGCTCTATGACTATCTTTCCTTCCGCTTTTTTCATCTCGAGAATCATCTTGTTCTTGACGTTCCATTTCTTCTCTCTTACTTCCTTACAAAGCTCATCTATGACCGCGTAATTGGTGTAGATCATGTCTCCTATTTTTTTGAACTCTTCCGCCTCTTTCTTTAACATTTCAATGTGCTCTTCCTGCATCTTCGCAAGATCAAGGAGTTTATCTTTCTCTTCTTGTTTTTCAACTACTTCCTCACCAAAATTTTTTTCATAGGACTCGAGGGCTTCACTAATAGTATTAAAATACTGTTTCTTCGCTTTTTCCTCAGAGACCAGCTCTATCGGACTTATGTCTTTTTTTACTCCCTTGTCTATGATATTGGGATTGAGTTTTTTGCTTTCTAATGTTTGGACGATTCTCCATAATTTTATAGAATCAATTCTTCTTGTGCGCTTGTCGATTCTCGCCAACGCGCATACTTCTTCAGCATATTTTCCGCCTAACGCGAAATCTGACGCAAGAATTTTTACCGCGGACTCCTTGTCACTGTGATTGTACCGGTCACGAAATTCCTCTTCAGATAACTTAAATGGATTTATTGTTGTCGGAGGATAGATGTATACTTGGCCTTTTTCGAGTGTTCGATGCTTCCATTCCTGCCTTTCTAATAGCGCCGTGATTTTTCCTTCCTTGTCAATCAAGATTACATTCCCTTTACTGAAGAGTTCAAGAATCAACCTATACTCATTGGAAAAGTTGATCTCTATGATGCGTTCAAATTCCGCCTGCACTATGCCCGTGATACGCGCCTGCTTCAAATACTTCCTTAAAGTCATGGAGAAGGGTGTTGGATTCTCTTTACTTTCTCCTTTTTCCTTGGTGAGATTGGCAACTTGCCCAGCAACTATCCTCAAGTACTTCTTTCCAGCGCCTGAACTATGCAAAGCGATAATCATTTCTTTTTCCGCTAGCTGATAGATCTTCTCTACTATAGCATTCTCTAGCTCTTTTAACTCACGTACTAGAAATTTGATGTCCAGAGCTGTAAGGCCTATCATAGCTAAAAGAAAGCTCTTCACTCTTTAAAAAGCTATTTCGTGACTACTTCCACGATAATTGGGGCAGACTCTTCTTCCGCAGGAGAGCAATCATTACAGGTGAATGCGACTCTAAATCTATAAGTACCTAGAGCATAATTTTTTGTGTTAAAAGTGATAACATCCTCAAATCCTTGCCCTGAGTTCAACTTGATATCTTTTTTATACCATCGAACGCTGTTCGCAGGCATAGCCCCATCTTCAGAAATGACCGTGTATTTGAACGTATGCGGCGTTTGCAAAATATTTCGCATCATCACTCTAATGTTTTCTTCTTTTCCTTGTTGTATACGAGTAATCGTTGTTGGAATGTTAATCGCCTTGTCACTCGCGCCGAACAAGGTAGTGATCTGATCGTCTGAAAGCGTCTTGATCTTGTCACTTTGCTCGGATAAGTTTCCAAAGACACCATAGATCCAGCGCAAGCCCAAAGTTAAAACCGTTATCCCTATCACTACAATAATAATAGTATTCATAGAAAGTTCAATAGCACCTTTTTTTCCTAACTCTCTTTTCATCTTTACTTGAGACTTTCTTTCTGTTCATAAATCTTTCGTTGGAAATCTTTAAATAGCTTCATTCGTGCGACTTCCTTAGATGGGCGGGTAGCTCAGCCTGAAACAGTTGCTAAATAAGCAAAAGTTGGCTAAGGAGAGCACTACGCTGAAGACGTAGGGGTCGGGTGTTCAAATCACCCCTCGCCCATATTCCATAATCTATTTAAACGTCCTTCTTAGCATTTCATTTATGGACAAGCCCAAGACCTACAACTCGCAGGAAGCAGAAAAGCGATGGCAACAGCATTGGGAGAAACAAAAAATCTACGCTTTTCAGAAAGGCAAGAAACCTGTCTATTCCATTGATACTCCTCCTCCAACTTTATCTGGCGCTATGCACATAGGGCATGCTTATTCTTACAGCCAAGGAGACTTTATTGCCCGCTATCAACGCATGCTAGGGAAATCAGTCTTATATCCTTTTGGCACAGATGATAACGGATTACCGACTGAAAGAATGGTTGAGAAATTAAAGAATGTTAAAGGTGCTCGCATGGACAGAAGCGCTTTTATCAAATTATGCTCACAAACTGTAGAAGAATTAAAACCTACTTTTATCCAACCATGGAAAAATTTGGGTATCTCCTGTGATTTTTCTGAAACTTATTCTACTATTGACAAACATTCCATGGCTATTTCCCAATACTCTTTTTTAGATCTCCACCATAAAGGGAAAGTGTATCAAGAAGAGAGCCCAGTAGCCTGGTGCACTACCTGCCAGACTGCCATTGCACAAGCTGAATTTGAAAATGTTGACCAATCAAGCACTTTTAATGATATTGCGTTTAAAGCTCATGGCAAAGATTTAGTTATTTCTACAACACGACCTGAATTATTGGCTGCTTGTGTGGCTATTTTTGTTCATCCTACTGATAAAAGATATAAACATTTAGTGGACAAGTTTGCAACAGTCCCCTTGTTTGGTTTTGATGTTCCTATTTATGCTGATGACAAGGTTGACTCTACTAAAGGCAGCGGAGCAGTTATGTGCTGTACTTTTGGAGACAAGACCGATATTGAATGGTGGAGAAAGTATAAACTTCCCTTACGCATTATTTTTGAAAATCATGGGAAACTTAACAAATTAGCTGGTAAATATGAAGGACTGAGTTTAAAAGAAGGAAGAAAAGAACTATTAGCCGACTTAAAGACACAAGGATCGCTTAGAGGACAAAAGGCAATTCAACATGCAGTTAATGTTCATGAGCGATGTGGAACAGAAATAGAATTCTTGAAAACTAAACAATGGTATGTCCGTGTTTTAGACATGAAAGAGCATTTACTAGAAGCAGCTGACAATATTCTTTGGACGCCTGACTTTATGAAACAACGTTTTGTTCATTGGGTAGAAAATTTAGGCTGGGATTGGTGTATTTCTCGTCAAAGATTTTATGGAGTTCCTATTCCTGTTTGGTATTGCAAAGATTGTGGAAATACGTTATTAGCTTCAGAAAAAGACTTGCCTGTTGATCCTACTAAAGATAAACCACCTAAGGCATGCACTTGCGGCAGTAAACAGTTTGTTCCTGAGTATGATGTTCTTGATACCTGGGCAACCTCCTCTTTGACACCGCAGCTTGTTTTGGACTGGCCAGAGAATAAACAATTTTCTTCTTCATATCCCATGACTTTACGCATACAAGCACATGAAATTATCAGAACATGGGCTTTTTACACTATTGTGAAAAGCGTTTATCATCATAGGACTGTTCCTTGGTCAAATATCATGCTCTCTGGATTTGTTATGGACCCTCATGGACAAAAAATGTCTAAATCTAAGGGCAATGTTATCGAACCACAAGCCATGATTGACAAGTTTTCTGCTGACGCAGTTCGCTATTGGGCTGCCAGTGGTAAATTGGGAGAAGATATTGCTTACCAAGAGAAAGAATTACTGAATGGACAGAGAACAGTGACTAAATTATGGAACGCTACCCAGTTTGTCAGCTTACATCTAGCAGATTACCTAGATAAAAAACCGAAACTGGAACTTATGGACCAATGGTTGCTCAGCAAACTACAAGATTTGACTGCAACTGTAACACAATCTTTCGATGAGTATTCTTACTGGAAAGTAAAAAGCGATGTAGATCAATTCTTCTGGCACACATTTTGTGATTACTATCTAGAAATTGTTAAAGATCGATTGTATAATCCTGATAAACGCGGCAAAGAAGCTCGAGCTTCAGCACAATACACTTTGCACACTGCTTTGCTTACTTTGTTGAAGCTTTTTGCACCTCTTATGCCTTATATTACTGAAGAGATCTATATGCAACTTTTCCAAAAAAAAGAGAAAACAAAATCCATTCATGTATCCTCATGGCCTGTTGTGGAAAAGAACCTGTTTAACAAAGAAAATTAAGCACTAGGTGACAGAGTTGTCCAGATCTGATCGGAAGTCCGCCAATTCAAAAGCAAGCAAAAAGTTTCCTTGAAGGCTCCTGTCATTCTCACACTTGAAAAACAAGATTATACTTTGTTAGAACCTGTCTTTGCAGACTTGCAAGCTACTTGCCAAGCACAAACCATTAAACAAGGAACTTTTTCTGTTACTCTTTCTACTTAAGCAGAAGGTCTGTCAACTTTGATCATAGCGTAATTGCCACTTTTTGGCGGGTTAACACCACTAAAGATAACATCTAGAGGACCAATCGTT
>CAYMIM010000005.1:0-59086 GCA_964390715.1 Candidatus Woesearchaeota archaeon
AGTAAAGGGATATATTTAACTGAATGTCCAACGGGCTAGTATTTCACAATCTTTAAAAAAGGAGTATCAAAAATAATCACTATGAAAAAGATTAAGAAAACATATATGGTAGGAATAGTAATAATTCTAGGTATAATTTTAATTATATTTCTTTTTGGAAAAGCACCAAGAGTTGAAGAACAGCCTAAAGAAAAACAACAAGAAATTATTATTCCTCAAGAAATGTCAGAAAAAAATATAAGTTTTATTTACATTCCAGACACGCTCAATGGTCGTATCCAGGTCTTCGACACGGAAGGACAGTTCGTAAAAACAATAGCTACAGCAGGAAGAGATGAAGGAGAACTGCGTATGCCTACAGACACGCTAGTCTATCAAGAAGAATTGTATGTATTAGACAAAGGAAATAACAGAATAGAAGTGTTTGATCTGGACGGAAACTATAAGCGTTCATTTGGAAAAGGACAATTAAAATACCCCTTAGGATTTGAAGAATACGAAGACAAAATATATGTAGCAGACACGTACAACACGCAAATAGATATCTTCAGTCCTGATGGTACATACATAACCTCATTCGGCAAAAAAGGAAAAAAAGAAGGTGAGTTCCGTTACCCTTCAGATGTCGCAGTTGATGAGCAAGGCATTTTTGTTTTAGACACAGACAATAACAGAATCCAATGTTTTGATTTTTCAGGAAATTTCACCGTTAAATGGGGAGTCTATAGCAGTGAAGAATATGGACTTCGTTTTCCTTTCGGCATTGCGACCTACAATAAAAATATTTACGTCTCAGACACGAGAAATCACAGAATGAATGTCTACAATAGCAAAGGAGAATTAGTCAATCAATTTGGTGATTTTGGAAAAGATCTGGATCAATTTAAGTTTCAAAGCAAGCTCTGGATAGTCAATGATAAGTTGTTCATCGCGGACACAAGAAATAATAGAATCAAGGCATACTCTCCAGAAGGAGAAGTCTTGTTCAAATTCGGTCAATATGGTCGTGGTCCTGGTGAGTTAAGAAATCCAGGTGGTCAAAGATATTTCTCAACAGATAACCTCAATCAGACAAATTGCTACTATATTAATGAAACTGGGGATAGAATAGATACCCCTGATGAGACAACAGAACGTTGTTAACGACGTGCCATCAGAGAAAATCCATGTGCCATCGTCTCTAGTGTATGTCGTAAATCCTTGTTCGAATGGCTAGAGCTGATAAAGATAGGTTCTTCGTTGTCTTCATCCAGCATGACGCCGTGACGTAATAAGTGAGTATGTAAATTAGCAAACGCTTGCATGTCTGCGTCTTTCAAATGATTATACATAGTCACATCATGATTAATAAACAAGAATTGGAACATGCCTGGAAATCCTTGCACCAGTCCGGGAATTTGATAGTCTCTAAAAAGTTTTGCGATGCCCTGCATCAATCGCGTTCCATAATTGCCAATATGATCATACACATGTCCTTTCTTGAGAAGATCTAAAGTTGCGCTGGCGGCGGTTAAAGATACAGGATTACTGGAATAGGTTCCTCCATGAAAGACTTTTTTTGTTCCAATAATATCCATGATGTCGCTTCGTCCAGCGATCGCGGCAATCGGATACCCATTGCCTAAGGATTTCGCGAACGCTCCGAGATCAGGAGTGACTTTGAAATATTGTTGTGCTCCACCAGGTGCTAGTCTGAATCCAGTTTTCACTTCATCAAAAATCAGCAGCGCATCATATCTAGTACATAATTCTCGTAAGTGTTGTAAGTAGCCAGGTAATGGTGGAATCACAGACGCGTTGCCCATCACTGGTTCGCAGATGACGGCGGCGATTTCTTTATGATGTTTCCGTAACGTTTGCTCAATGCTGACAAAATTATTCCACTCTTCAACAAAGAGTAAATCTTTGAGTATGCTAGGAATGCCAAGAGAAGAAACCAAAGGTCGTGATGCTGGCCAGCCAAAAGGTGGCTCTGTAGAGTAAAGCAGGTAGTCTGTAGTGCCATGATAATGTCCGGCAAATTTCACAATTTTGTCTTTGCGAGTATATCCTCTGGCGACGCGAAGAGTAGCGCTCGTAGCCTCAGTGCCAGAATTAGCGAACCGAACTTTCTCAGCGCAAGGCACCATCGAAATAATTTTCTTGGCGACAGTGATCTCTAGTTCATTATTCAAAGCGAATATCTGTCCTCTCCTTTCTGCCCGATGCACAGCTTGCTGAACAACAGAGTTGCTATGACCCAAGATCACAGGTCCAAACCCTAATCGGTAGTCGATATATTTATTTCCATCCACATCCCAAATATGACTTCCCTGAGCTTTCTTCGCGAATAAGGCGCAAGGTAAATTAGAAGGACAGACGCCTCTCCAAAGTCTTGGGCTGGAATTAGATCCTCCAGGTAAGAAATGCGCTGCTTCTCGAAACAGCTTCATCGAATTTTTATAGGAAGAACGTTCAGCCATTTATTGGTCACCAAGAACAGTATAATGCCACGATCTTCGTTTCTGTCTTGTGCTATCGATGTAAATATGTTTGACTCGGGTATACTCTTCAAAGGAGTACATGCTCAAATCCTTGCCAAAACCACTCTGCTTGAAGCCGCCATGCGGAGTTTCTGATGTCAACACACCATGTTCATTGATCCACACAGTCCCAAAGTTCAAATGCTTCGCGATTTCTAGACAATCATAGATATTCATCCCGTAGACTGAAGCTGCTAATCCATATTGCACGCCATTCGCGCGTTCGACAGCTTCTGGATAATTATTGTAGGGGAAAACCGCTATGACTGGTCCAAAGATTTCTTCTTGAGCGACTTTGCTGGACTGTTTCACGTTAGTCAAAATAGTAGGTTCATAAAAAAATCCTTGTGCTAGTTTTTTGTCTTGAGGTCTTCGTCCGCCGCAGGCGATAGTTGCTCCTTCTTTCTTCGCTAACGCGACATAACTTTCCACGCGTTCTAGTTGTTTCGCGGAAACCAAAGGCCCCATGTCAATATGTTTTGCTAAGGGATCTCCAATCCTGAATTTTTTGGTGAGGCTGACCATCTTCTGGACAAACAGTTTGAGTTGAGCTGCATGCGCATACACTCTGGTGACTGCGGTGCAATCTTGTCCGCTATTCCAGAAGCCACCAATAACTGCTCCCTGTGCTGCCATGTCTAAGTCAGCGTCTTTCAAGACAATGAGGGGTGCTTTTCCTCCCAATTCTAGTTCAAAGAGTTTCACGCTGCCACTATCATGTAAAATCTTCTTGCCTGTTTTTGTATCACCTGTAAAGGCAATCAAGTCAACGTCTTTGTGCTTCATCAACGCTTCACCCACAACATTGCCTGCGCCAACAACAACATTAAACACGCCAGGAGGAATGCCAGCTTGCGCGGTTAATTCCGCGAATTCCAATAAAGTAATAGGTGTTAGAGACGCGGGTTTCATCACGATGCAATTGCCAGCTGCCAATGCGGGAGCTAACTTCCAGACAGCGATGTACAAAGGATAATTCCAAGGAATTATAGCGGCAACCACTCCAATAGGTTCTCTCCGAAGCAAGCTCATGCCCATGCCAGAGTAATCAGACGCGCTTTTGCCTTCCAGCATGCGGGCTGCGCCAGCAAAGAAGCGAAGATTGTCAATGATGAAAGGAAGATCAGAATCCTTTGCGTACTTATACGTCTTCCCAACGTCTTGTGACTCTAGTTTTGCCAGACGTTCCGCGTGCTGTTCCACTAAATCCGCTAGTTTCAAGAGACAAGCCGCGCGTTCTGCTGGCGCTTTTTTGCTCCACACGCCGCTCTCAAATGTTTTCTTCGCTGCTTGTACAGCCATGTCTACTTCTTTCTCTGTGGACAAAGGCGCGGTAGCTAAAACTTCTTGATTGTAAGGATTTTTCACAGCGTAATATTCTTCGTTGCTGGGTGGCACCCATTTACCATTGATAAAATTGAGATATTTTTTCACAATAATTCACCTCTTGGTCTTCTGCTTGATCAGCATGCCTCGTTTTTTTAATTCCTTGAAAAAGAATTCTGGAGGAATACACAATTCAGGAGGAAGCACGCCATACTGGACAATCTGGTTGTTGGCTATCATCTGGGCGATGATGGAAGAAGGAACTGCGGTATCCACAGCGCCAGCGGACGCGTTCCATTTGGAATTACTTTTGGCTACGCAATAAATAGAGAGCTTTGTCTTTTTTCGTTTTCGCACGCCTTCTAGGTCAACCCACACGAGTTCAATATCTTTGACTTTGGTATGGGGGGAAGGTAAGGCGACACGATTCAATTCTTTCGCTGTCACGTCTCTCGGTGTCACCGTTAGTTTGCCAATCTTCATGGGTTTGTTGGACGTCATGCCAAGTTCAATAAGCAAATTGACATCATGCACAAACTCTTCTGGGAAACAGACTCTGAAGCTGCAATCTCTTAATCCTTTCTTCTGGAAATTTTGAGGAATCGTCGCCAGTTCAGAGTGCAAAGTATAGAAGCAGACTTTCTTGCCTACAGGTGTTGGAAATTTGTACGTGTCTTGTCCAGTCATGGGTTCAACTAATTTAATTCTTCCCCGTACAAGCACAGCGGGTCTGTCAGTGAATTCGTCAAACAAAGTGTATGCGGTATAAGGTAAGACAAAATGCTGTTTTGTTTTTGTCCAGTCATGGCCGCCAAAGCGGATATTAATCGCGGTAATTTTCTCAAAAGATTCAGCCGCGTATTTGATCATCACGTTCGTAATGCCTGGAGTAGATCCGCAACCAATGACAGCCAATAATTCTTTCTTCCTGAACAAGTTTTGGAACTGCAATTGTTTTTTCGTCATATGATACAGTCCACCAAGATCAACATAGTGGCATTTCGCGATCAAGCATGATTTCATCGCGTGCAGATTATAGTAATAGTTCGTGCAGTTGATGCAAACAGCAGCGCCTTGCAACACTTGCGCAGTCTCTTCAATGTTCAACAGGTCAACTTTCGCTCCAGTCACGCGTGAAGACTTAAAGGAAGCGACGTATTTGTCCACGTCTTTCATGTCTCTCGCGGCGATAACGATCTGCGCGTCTTTAGCGGTTTCAAATAAATCTCTGACTACGTATTTTCCCATTTCTCCAGTGCCACCTAGGACGACGAATTTCATTGTACAACCACCGTCTTCATATTACAAAACTCGAGTAGTCCATATCTGCTTAATTCTCGTCCAATACCAGATGCTTTCACGCCGCCAAAAGGCAATCGAGGATCAGACTTGACCATGCCATTAATCGTGACAAATCCAACGTAGAGTTGTTGAGCGAATTGTTCACCTTTCTTGATATCTTTTGTCCACACGCTGGCGCCTAATCCAAAGGAACTCTGATTTGCTAATCGCAGCGCTTCTTGATCGTTCTTTGCGATAATGATGGGCATCACAGGACCAAACACTTCCTCTTGAAATAACACATTAGTTGATTTAACATTCGTCAGGACAGTAGGTTCATAAAAGAAACCTTCTCGTTTAAGTGATTTACCACCACAAAGAATTCTAGCGCCTTGTTTGACTGCCAACTTCACTTGTTTATCTAGTTTTTTAACTTGCTCTTCACGAACCATCGGCCCAAGAGTGCTTTCAGATTCCAAAGGGTTACCAACAACAAAAGATTCAACTGCTTTGACAACAGCGTCAGTAAATTGTTTCACATGTTCCTTCACAACAATAAACCGTTTTGCCGAGATGCAACTCTGTCCACAATTCAAGAACCTCGCTTTGACAGCGATTTTACTAGCGACAGAAACATCAGCGTCAGACAAGACAATAAAAGGATCACTCCCTCCTAGTTCTAGAACAAATTTTTTGATATGCTTGCCACATTGTTCCGCGACACGACTACCAGCTTCGACACTGCCAGTCAACGTCACGCCTTGCACTTGTGGAATTAAAGACGCGACACCTTGCTCATCAGTTAATACTTGCTGAAAAACGCCTCTAGGAAATCCAGCGTCCAAAAAAAGTTTCTCCAACATCAAGCTACAACCAGGAACAACGCGAGAATGTTTCAAGAGAACGGTATTGCCAACTAAAAGAGCTGACGCGCAAAAGCGAAAGACTTGCCAAAATGGAAAATTCCAGGGCATGATAGCTAAAATGGTTCCCAAAGGATCAAAGCGAACATAACTTTTCTTGTTGTCTGTGCGTATAGTTTCTTCATGTAAAAACTCTGGAGCGTTCGCGCAAAAATACTCGCAAGCCAAAGCGCATTTCTCCACTTCTGCTACCGCTTCCGTATAGAGTTTCCCCATCTCTAAAGTAATCATGCGTGCATAAGCCTCTTTCTGTTGACGTAATTGTTTCCCTACCTTGGCTAAAAGGACTATTCTCTCAGATAACGAGGTCTGTTTCCATTGAGCAAAGAAGTGTTGGCTTTGTTTCACTACAGCTTGTAATTGCGATACAGGAGCATAGCGATAGGTCTTTAGTGCCTTTCCTGTGGTCGGATTAACCGATACAAAACTACTCAACTTATCACCCCTTTTAGGCTGGGAGAACGTCCAAAGTTAATAAAACTTGTGATAGAAAAAGAATGCTAAAATAGCCTCTAAAAAGAAATTCCGTAAAATTTACGGGTTTTTAAGAGAAAAGTTAATGAATGAGTACCACAACAGAAAAGAGAAAGGTTTTATAACTCCTTACTTTTCTTACAAGTAAGAATATGGAGGAAGGAGCGATGAAACAACTCTTAGAAATGAAAAGCGTAACTATAACAAAAAAAGGGCAGATAGCGATCCCAAAAGATATTCGAGACTTAGAAGGATTCAAAGAAGGATCAAAAATAGCTCTACTTGCGTTTAAAGATAGGGTAGAATTAAGACCACTTAAAAAAATAAGTGAAAAACTATTTACGGCGATAGCGAGTGAGAAATCATTAGCGAAAGATTGGTTAAGTAAAGAGGATGAAGAAGCTTGGAAAGACTTGTGAAGGGAGATATTATAGTGGTAGATTTTCCATTTTCAGATTATAGTGAAACAAAGAAAAGACCAGTAGTAGTCATAGCGACAATGACTGGTGATGATATTCTAGTAGCGCAAATAAGTGCGGTAGTAAGAGATGATGAATACACAATAATTTTTGAAAATAAGGACCTAAAAATAGGAAACTTAAGGAGAATTAGTAGAATAAGAGCTAACAAATTATTTACAATAGATAAATCACTTATTTCTTATAAAATAGGATCATTGAAAGAAGAGAAAATAAAGGAAATGGAAGGCAACATAATTGCTATGATTAGAAAATAATTAATGTAAATGTCGTAACACACGTTCAAAAATCTCTAATCCCTCATGCAATGTGCCATCTTCAATCGTCAGTGGCGGTAACGTTCTTACAACATTGTCATAAATGCCGCTTTTCAACAAGAGCAGTCCCTGTGCTCGCGCTTGCTCAATGATTTTCTTAGTCAACAATGGGTCAGGTTCTTTTTGTCGTCGATCTTTCACTAATTCAATCGCTTGCATCGCTCCTAATCCACGAACATCTCCAATATGTTGAAACTGTTCTTTCCAAGCATGCGTTTGTTTGCTAATGATATTGCCAATATGTGCGGCGCGTTCCCATAATTTGTAGTGTTTATAGTAGTCAATCGCGGCAAGCGCGGCGGCGCAACTCGTAGGATGTCCAGCGAACGTTCCTCCCAATCCACCTTCAGGAACACTATCCATAATCTCAGCTTTCCCACTTACAGCGCTCAAAGGCATGCCATTGCTCAAAGATTTAGCCATCGTGATCAAATCTGGTTTAATATTGAAGTGCTCAATACCAAACCACTTGCCTGTTCTGCAAAATCCTGTTTGTATCTCATCTACAATAAATAAAATCCCATGTTTCTGGCATAACTTTCTAAGTTTCTGCGCATAAGTTACAGGCGGCACTAAAAATCCACCTTCGCCAGTCACTGGTTCCATGATCAAGCAGCTAACATCATCAGGATCAACAACATCAACAAAGAATTGTTCTTCAATAGCATCGAGTAAGTGTTTGACATACGCGTCTTCTGTCATATTCTTCGGTCGTCTATAGAGATAGGGATAAGGTAGTTTATACACTTCAGGAGCGAATGGTCCAAAACCTTTTTTATAGGGTTTAATTTTCGCGGTCAAGCTCATAGTCATCAGTGTTCGTCCGTGAAATCCATGTTCAAACGACACAACAGCTTTTCTTCCAGTAGCGACTTTGGCGATTTTAATAGCGTTCTCAACAGCTTCTGCTCCGCTCGTAAACAAAGCGCTTTTCACTTGGCCTTTGATAGGCACTAAATCATTCAATTGTTCGCAAACATCGACATAATTCTCGTACTGTGTCGCGGTAAAGCACGTATGAGTAAAATGATCAAGTTGGTTTTTGACAGCGTGAACCACTTGAGGATTAGAATGCCCAGCGTTCGTAGCTCCAATCCCGGAAGTAAAATCAATATATACTTTCCCATCTACGTCTTTCACAAAACTATTCTTGGCTTCCAAAGCGAAAATCGGATGCGTAGCGTGCACACCTCTGGCGACATGCGATTGTTTTTTCTCCAGAAGATGCTCAGTAGCGGAATGTTGCACTAAAGGTCGAGAGACTGATTTCACCATCTTTTTTCAAAAGAATAGTGAATAGGGAAGTTAATAAAGATTATGAAGTGCGCCGTCTGGGATTTGAACCCAGGTCCCCGCGTTGGAAGCGCGAGATTCTGGCCAGGCTAAACTAACGACGCACAAAGAATTGTTCTAAAATCGCTATATAAATCTTACTTGAAAAGCTTCTCAGCCTTCGCAAACGATTTTTCGAGATCCTTATCAATCTTGGTCTTCTGCTCTTTGCTGGATTTAGTCTCCAAGAGCCCTTTATCAATGTACATGGGCTTGTCTTGGTCTGCAGCTTTCTTCGAAGTCAGAGTGTTCGTGCTTCGTTTGAACTGATACCAAAAATAGCCTCCAATAACAACTAACAACACAAACAGGATCAAGAGAGTAAATTTAAGAGATGTAATTGAAGAAGTTTGACAATCTTCAGGACAATTACCGCCATTTTCACCATAGTTCACATCACAAACAGTATTTGGACATAAAGGATATTTGTCTTGTTTATCGTTCTGTCCGTCGCCATCACTATCTTTACGAGTAGGGTCTGTACCTTTTTGTAATTCCATCGTCAACGTCAAGCCATCTTGATCTGCGTCCGCGTCTTCGCCTTGTTGCTGACATATTTGACAAGGTCGTCCACAATCAACAGCTTCTTCTCCTTGATTTTGTATGCCATCACTACAGGTAGGACAGACAGGACAGTTTGATCCGCCGCAATCCGAAATATTACCAGCGCCTAAATCAACAGCGGCTTTGTATTCGCCCTGATTCAAGATACTATCAGTGCACGTAGTGCAGGTTCGACAATTGCCGCCGCAGTCAACACCAGTCTCATCGCCATCTTGCGCGTTGTTAAAACAGGGAGTAGTTTGTGGTGTTTGATTTTGGAGTGTGCATCCTTCATCAACTTGCCCATCGCAGTCATCATCGATATTGTTGTTGCACAAATCACTCGCTAGCGGAAAAGTTTGATTGAAGCAGCTGCTCCATTGAGTTCCATTGATGCACGTTTGATAACCAGGTTGACAGATGCCTTGAGTATTTCCAGAACATGCTTGCTGTGTATCGGGAATGCATAAGCACGCTTCATCAGTTTCTCCATCGCAGTCATCATCTAAATTATTAGCGCATATTTCAGTAACAGGATCAATGCTGCCATAGCAAATACTCCATTGTCCACTTTGACACGATTGCGCGCCATAGCTGCACGCTCCTATATCAGTAGTCCCGCATTGCCGTTGTTGGTTTTCTTGGCAAGGCTCGCTAGCGACAAAAGGAAGAATAAGAAGTACAAAAAAGAGAAGTAACCACGACTTCATGGTTTGACTTGCTTCATCACGGCGTCAACTTGTTGCTTCGTCCATCCGCGGTTCAGAAGTGTTGTGGTCACAGCGTCTTTCGTCACGCCTTTCTTCAGCGCGTTTTGGACATAGCTGCGTAAGTTCGCTTCGTCGCTCGATGAGCCGAAGAGTTTATTACCTGCCGCTTTACTGTCCTTCCCTTTCTTGATGCGCTGCAATACTTCTTGGAAATTCCATGGTCCTTTATACATGCCGCCGAAGTAATAAAATAATAACACTGCTAACAATAAGAAAACTGCGCCAATCATCCAAGGATTATTACCCCCGCCGCAATCTGCGGGGCAGCTGTCTGAATCTTCGAGATAAATTTTTTGTCCTTCGCTGACAAGCACACTGCAAACTGAGTCGCCGCAACTCGTTCTTGGTTGTTCAGTCTTTTCAGGTATTTTTTCTGGAACGAAAAGGACACGCAAGTCATCCGCCGCGGAAAGTAAATTGCCTTTTATCGCATAGTGCATGGTAGTTGGTAAAGAAGCAATATCCCAGCTGACAGTCAAGGGAGATGCGCTCAAAGTAGTTGTTGGATCTTGAGTAAATGAAATGCTGCTGGTTGACGATGCGAAGCTGCTGGGGAAAATCACGATCATCTTGCCGCTGCCAAAGGAAGTCGAAGTGCTATGCTCAACGACAGTAAACAATTGCTGCTGCTTGTTGAACAGAACAACTTCCAAAGTTTCTACAGTGACTGTAGGAGCGTATTGTTGCTGTAAGTAAGCCAGTTGCTGTTTGCTCTTCTCATCTCGTTGCTGTGGATAAATATAGTCATCTTTGAAATCGCTGGCGCTGGCTGAAGGGGTGAATGAGGAGCTGCTAACAGACGAGACATATTGCGGAAGTGTTTTGATTTGGTCCATGATCTGGTCTTCCAGTTGGGTCAAAGAAGTAGTGGAAGTATTGCTGCTGGTGCTTAGTGTTGTATATTGGGAAAGTGATTTGAGGACAGGTTCTATCTTGGATTTATAACCACCAATCTCCAGGACAGCTGCGTGCTCTTGCAATAAGGAAGTGAAAACTTGCTGGTAGAACGCGACATCATCAGTGAAGTTGCCGGTGAACGTGAGATTCTCTGTAGTGTTGGTGCGGGTAACTTCAACAGTGGTTGAGACTGAAGGTCCTGGGCTCAAGCCGACTTCCAAAGTGTAATTTTTGACAGTAGTGCTGCTGGATAATTTAGGAGTTGCGATGGCAAGAAGGCCTAAAGGAAGAGTGAGTGTGTAATTTTCTTGGGTAAGATCTTTGCCTCCTAGTTTGAAAAGGACAGGTGATGAAGACGAAAGCGTGTAGAAGTTTTTTTCATGCACAATGCTGCCTTGGTCGTTGTAAGTGATGTCTAGTCCATCAAGATAAATCAATCCTTTGCTCTCGCTCGTCAGCTCAAGGGATAAATAGCAGAAGCCTTCATAGGAGATGCAGGTTTGTAATTGCTCATTTAATTTTGCGGGTAATAAGGCGTCAGGCGCTCCTTCAGCAAGCAAGACTCGATTGTTAAGCGCGCCATTGTAGGAAGCTTGTTGCGCTTTGATGAAAAAGTCTCCTTGTTGTGATGCGCAGTTGGTTTTTCCATTGGTTAATGCTCCGCAACGATAGCCAGATTGTTTGTCCAAGTCGCGTGATGCTTCATAATAGATGTCAGGTGATAAATTAAGTCCAGCGTTATGCATGCACACAAGATAATCACCACTGATGACATAAGGTAAATGTAAAGAGCAGGCATGATAGGTTGGATCAGTGCTGGTTTCTTCGTTTAGATCACACACATCAGTGCCGCCCAAGCCAATAATGCTATCACCACTTCCACTGGTAGAAAACAAAACAGCTTCTAGATCTGCGGAAGAGGTGGGTTTGACAGGACGATATTTCGCGGATATTAAAAAATCTTTGCTGGAAGGAAGAGTAATGCGTTCACAGTAGTATGCGTTCTTCTCATCAATGCTCACGATATTTTCTTGATTTTCTTTCAGACCTAGAGGAAGAATGAACGTATTATTAAAGCTCAGAAATTCTCCTACATAGCTCCATTCATAGTTGCCATCACGATTGGCGTCAATTTTTGGAAAGGAGGGATAGCTTCCTTCTTGGGTGTCACCATTAAGGTTCATGCTCATTTTCTGGATGCGGACTGATTTTGGAAGGCGTAAAATAAAATTCTGTGCTCCTCGTGTAGTATAAATAAGAGTTGTCGCTGGAGAAGCGTCTTCGATTTTGGGAGTTGCTGCGGAAAGTTCATAGGGAATATTTTGTTGCTCGAGCGCAGCGGTCAAGAGAAGTGAAGAGCGATTGCCGTCGATCGTGGCATAAAATTGTGTCTGTTGTGACAATGGACCATCAAGTTGAATCTCAGCTGCGCCTGCAAGCAAAGCGGATTCTGGATAAGAAGAGCTGTCTAAAGTGACGCTGATATTGCTGGGTAATTGAGGATCAACAGTCGCGAAGCCAGTTAATCCCGTGCTTAGCATAATAAGGACTAGCAAAGATAAAGCTGTAACACTGACGACAACACCAAAAAGAAATCCCCAGGACTGGTTTTTGGAGTGAGAAGTCTTCTTATGACGCATGGATTACACCTCTTTTCTGTCAAAAACTAGGGAAAAAACCTATATAAAGGTTATGGTAAAACAAAGCCTAAAGTTTTTTAAAGCCTCAATCTTGAATCCCATCATGCAATTCATCAAGCAGCTATATGATAAGCATCACAAAAAGTTCTTTATAGCCCCCGCGATCCTCATAGTCTTCGCTGTTATCGCGCTAGTCTCCTTTTACAACACCCATGGTGATATCATGGAGAAAGACGTCTCGCTCAAGGGAGGTATTTCCGCGACCATCATCACGGAAAAAATAATAGATAATGATGCTCTCAAAACAAAATTAGAGGCGCAGTTCGGTGACGCGGATGTGCGTCGCTTGACAGAATTCGGCACGGAAAAGCAGACAGGAATCCTCGTTGAGGTAAGCAAGACTGACGAGCGGGCGTTCAGGCAAGTGCTCGAAGCGGAGTTTGGTTTCCCTTTGACAGATGCTAATTTGTCTATTGAAGTTGTTGGTTCTGCGTTAGGACAATCATTCTACCAGCAGATGATTCGCGCGTTGTTGATCTCATTCGTGTTAATCGCGATCGTGGTGTTCATCGCGTTCCGTTCATTTGTGCCCGCGATAGCGACAGTGGCATCTATCATTATAGACATGCTAGTTACCTTGGCGATTATCAATTTGCTTGGAGTGAAAATTTCCACTGCTGGTATCGCCGCGTTTTTATTGTTAATTGGATATAGTGTTGATTCAGATATGCTCCTGGCTTCCCGTGTCATAAAGCAAAAAGAAGGGCAATTAATGGATCGTGTCCTCAGCGCAATCATCACAGGTCTGACCATGACTGTAACTGCTATTGTCGCGGTCACTGCTGGATATATAGTGTCTAGTTCAGTTGTCCTCAAGGAAATTTTTATCATTCTCGCGATCGGTTTATGTGTGGATGTCGTTGTCACGTACATGATGAACGCTCCTATTACTATTATGAAGATGAAGAAAGAAGAGGCGAAACTGCATCATGGCTAAAATGATTACCACAAGAGTTTGGATTTTGATCATAGCGCTTTTCTTAGCTCTGCTCGCCATTAATCCAGCGCCTTGGGCGTCAGGCATTGAAGTGCGCAGCGTCAAAGAAGGATCAGAAATCGCGCAAGCGGGTCTCAAGCCAGGAGAGATTATCCAATCAATAAATAGTCAATCCATCGCGTCTTTGGAGGAGTATCAAGATGCTCTCAGTAAGTTGCGGTTTAAGGAGCAGACCATCCAGGTAGAAACAGATCAGGGAATAATCAAGCACACCTTCTTGGGAAGTCTTGGCTTTGTCACCTCCAACGCGACCATCATCAAGGTGGAAGGAAATACTTCGCTCAAAACAGGCATGATAATTCAAGCGATCAATGGACAACCTATTACTACAGATGAGGACGTCCAAAAAATAGCGAAAGAGCTGATAAAAAAAGAAACATTCACGGTCAAAACCAATAAAGGAGAACACGCTACCTTAATTTCACACTTGCCAGACATTATCGTAAGAAACGCGCAAAAAACAAATATCAACAAAGGTCTGGATCTGCAAGGCGGTAGTCGTGTTATTATCAGGCCAGTTACGGAAAATGGAACTGTTATTGACGATCGACAATTACAAGATATGATTGATGTCTTAAGCAATCGTCTGAATGTTTATGGTCTTTCAGATTTGATGATGCGTCCAGCCAGTGACCTCAGTGGCAACAAGTTTATTGTGATTGAAATTGCTGGCGCTTCGCGTGAAGAAGTCCGTGAACTCATCGGGCAGCAGGGAAAATTCGAGGCGAAGATCGGTGATGCTGTTGTTTTCAGGGGAGGAGATGGAGATGTTCCTTTTGTCTGCCGTAATGATGGTTCTTGTTCTGGCATCCGCCCGCCATGTACTGAAATAGCACAAGAGCAGTGGGTATGTAATTTCCAATTCGCGATCAGTCTCAGTGAAGCGTCAGCGAAGCGTCATGCGGAAATCACCAACAATATTGAAGTAAATGTGACACAAAGCGGTGGCCGGTATTTGAGCAAGCCTTTGGATTTGTATTTAGATGACAATCTCGTAGACAGTCTGCAGATTAGCGAAGATCTGAGAGGAAGAGAAACAACACAGATATCTATCTCTGGACCAGGCTATGGTGTCACAGAGCAAGCTGCCTACGACACAGCATTAGAGCAGATGAACAAGCTCCAAACAGTATTGATCACAGGAAGTCTTCCGCTCAAAATCCAGATAGAAAAATTAGATACTATCTCGCCAGTATTAGGTCAGGAGTTTATCAAGAATTCTTTCCTTACAGGATTCATTGCTATTCTTGCTGTCACAGCAGTCATCTATATGAGGTACAGAAGGTTAATCATTACCTTGCCTATCATGATCACGGTCATAAGTGAAGTGACGCTTACCTTGGGAGTTGCCGCGGTCATGCAATGGAGTATGGATCTCGCAAGTATTGCAGGTATTATTGCAGCAGTGGGTACAGGTGTCAATGATCAGATTGTTATTACAGATGAAGTCTTGAAAGGTGAGCAGTTATTGGGTTGGAAAGAGCGAGTCAAGCGCGCGTTCTTTATTATCATGGCTGCCTATGCTACAACAGTCGCTGCTATGATTCCACTTTGGGGAGCGGGCGCGGGATTAGTTCGTGGTTTCGCGGTCACAACCATCATCGGAGTCACTGTTGGTGTCTTCATTACTCGTCCAGCTTACGCTTCTATGATTGACAGAATTTTGAATAAATAAATTTATTTTAATAGTAAATTCAAGTCATAAACCATAAAAGTAAGAATGTCAGAGCTAAAGAAATACGTGCTTCTATATACCAATAGCCTTCAGAGTTCCACTTATGAGAAATTATTTGTGCAAAGCGTAATATTAAACCACCTACTACTCCACTAACAAGTCCAATCATTATACTATCAGTAGGTTCCATCGATTTTATTTTTATTTTCTTTTATAAACTCTTCCTCTATGATCTAGAACCCTTATCCAAACAATATTTCTTGTCTGATCTACGTCGACGAGTGCTCTGTAATCCCCTATACGAAATTTATAACAATCATCTCCTTCATAATGCTCTAAGTGCATAAATGGGTCTTCTTCAAGTATGCGTAGTTTTTTTCTTATTCTTGCATTAAGATCTGTTTCACATTTACTAAGAAATTTTTGAACATTCGGATGAAGCTTAACCTGATATTTCATTATAAATCAACATATTCAGATTCTTTGGTTGTACGAGCTTCTTTTAATGCTTTTTTTGCATGGTCGCTGAGCTCAAAGTCCTCAGTCAGGAGAACTTCTACTTTTTTCTTCAAATCTAAGATGTTTTTGTTCACTTGCTCTAACGTTACTTGTGTCATGTATCTCTCTAGTGATTAGCACTTTTTATAGTTTTCTGTTGTTATATCGCAAACATTTCGGAAACTAGCCCAATGGAATAAGAGATTCACATATTTATCTGAATAGAAAGTATAAACGCCGCGGGGAGGATTTGAACCTCCATGTCTTTCGACGCCGATTTTCGAGACCGGTACACTACCAGGTTATGCGACCGCGGCACGCCATCTAGAAGAAAATCACAGTTTTTTAAGGTATCTCTAATCTGTAGCTAGCTGTTCGCTGTCCCACGCATCTCGTAAATTATCCGTTCGTTTTACCAAGAAATTTCCCATGACTAAGTAATCTATGCCCGTTCCCATCATGCATTTGTAAGCGTCATACGGGTTGCACACAATAGGCTCTCCACGAATGTTAAAAGAAGTATTGACAAGGATGGGGATCTTGCTTAATTTACCAAATTCTTTAATCACGCCATAATAAAGAGGATGATCTTTCTTGCGGATAGTTTGTAATCGTCCAGATCCATCAACATGAGTAATCGCAGGCAATAATTTTCTCTTCTCAGCTTTAACCGGATACACCATCAGCATAAAATCAGTAGGTTTAGGAAGAGGTTTATCACAAATAAAGTAATCAGTAGCGTCATCTTCGCACACGACAGGAGCAAACGGTCTGAAATGTTCTCTATGTTTTACTTTCAAGTTCAAAATATCTTTCATCTGAGGATTGGATGCGTTGGCCAGAATACTTCTCGCGCCTAAAGCTCGTGGTCCCCACTCCATCCGTCCTTGGAACCAGCCGATAACTTTGTTCTTATGTAATAATTGAGCAGTTGTTTTCAGCAATTCAGGTGTGGAAGTAAATTTACTATATTGGATTTTGTGCTTGTCTAGGAAGTGTTGTATGTGTGCATCTGAATAGTGTGGTCCTAAATAGGCATGATCCATAGTGTACACTCGCGGTTGCCCTAAAATGTAGTAATGTGCGTACAGTGCGGCGCCCATCGCAGAGCCGGCGTCACCTGCGGCAGGCTGAATAAATATCTTTTTGAATTTAGTGTTTTGTAAAATCTTGCCATTAGCTACACTATTTAGCGCGACTCCCCCACCCAAGCATAAGTTACTACATTTAGTCATTTCATACAGATGGTTCAACATGACAAACAAGGTTTCTTCCAAAACTTTCTGCAGAGAAGCGGCGATGTCCATGTGATGTTGAGTAACTTGCTCATGCGGCTTGCGTGTCGGTCCAAATAAGTGGATAAATTTCTTGCTCGGCATGTGTTTTGCGTAATGATAATCAAAATACTCCATGCGTAAACGGAAGCTGCCATCTGGTTTCACGTCAATCAGTCGTTTGAACTTATCATAATACACAGGTCTCCCATAAGGTGCTAGTCCCATGACTTTGTATTCAGAATTATTCACGCTAAATCCCAAATGCGCGGTCACTGTGCTATACAATAATCCAAGAGAATGAGGGAAGTGAATAGTTTTCTGGAGATGAATTCCAGTTTTGTCTGCTTTGCCCAAGGCGGTAGTCTCCCATTCTCCAACACCATCAACAGTTAACAGCGCAGCCTCATCAAAACCAGAAGGTAAAAAGGAAGCGGCGGCATGAGACAAGTGATGCTCCAGATAAAAAATAGTTTTCTTGAATTTCAATTTCTTGCGGATATAAGATTGCACGCGTAATTTCTCATGGAGCCAGGAAGGAATCGCTTTGACAAACGTAGAAAAACTATAAGGAAACATAGCCAGATGTTGATGGAGTAATCGATCAAACTTCATCAAAGGTTTTTCATAAAAGGAAACATAATGGACATCATCGATAGTTATGCCAGCGTCTTGTAAGCACCAGGCAATAGCTTTGAAAGGAAATCCAGCGTCATGTTTCTTCCTGGAAAATCGTTCCTCTTGTGCAGCCGCTACAACTACTCCGTCTTTCAATAGACAAGCAGCCGAGTCATGATAAAAACAGGAAATTCCAAGTATAAATACCATAGTAAGCTCCTAAAATTGACGGTAATAACTCTCCTCGTCGAAGGTTTGGGGATGATCTTCATAATAAGTCGTTATAGCTTCCGGTTTCAAAGACAAAAATTTCTTGCGAAAGAGTTTTCCTATGAGTGAAGTTAATCCAACACCAAGAATATAGACAATAAAAAGTAGAATGCTAGTGATAAGAGTGTTGATGCCGTAACCAAATTTTGATGCTCCAGTCTTGAAGCTTTGAAACAGTGTTGAAGATCCCTTGATAGTCTTCCATCGTAAAAGAAAATAGAGAGCAAACAAAGTATTAGTAATCAGAGAAACAAGGAGTAAAGGAGAAGATCTAGCCCACAAAAACCAAAGTAACGTTAAAAAAATATTGAGGGGAATAAAGAAAGCAAGAAATTCAATAAGTCGCGTGCGAAAAGAGGGATGTGGTGTAAAGTTCATACAAAGGCGCATTATAAGTGATTTTATAAAGCCATCGTCTCGTAAGTACAAAAGCTTAAAAATGCAGTCTATGCCCACCAAAAGAGGTATAAAATGACTGAAGAAATACAAATTTCCATAATTGGTGGAGGAGTTGTTGGCTGCGCTATCGCGTATGAGCTTTCTAAGAGTTTAGATCAGCAAATATGTGTACTAGAAAGAAACAGCAGTATTAGAGGAGAAAATCAATCTTCTAGAAATTCAGGAGTCATTCATGCGGGTATTTATTATCCTAAGAAGAAAGGTCCTCTAAAAGCAAGGCTATGTGTTGAAGGAAACAGGATGTTATATGAGTTCTGTGAAAGATTTGGAGTTCCGTATAAAAAAACAGGAAAATTGGTTGTCGCGACTAATCCATTGGAAGAAGAATATCTCGATGATTTAGTGGTGATGGCTTTAGAGAATGGAATTCCAGGAGTCAAGAAAATATCTCGAGAAGAAGTCAAAGAATTAGAGCCAAATGTTTGCGCGACTAGCGCGCTCTATATTCCAACTTCAGGAATAGTAGAACCTACTAGATTAGTGAGTAAATTGCATCAGTTAGCTGAAGCGAATGGCGTAATTTTTTTAACGGGAAATGAAGTGATAGATATCAATCATAAAAAAGGACTTTTCGAAATAAGTACAAAATCCAAAGAAGGTAAGGAAACATTTGGGGCTAGAATAGTAATTAATGCGGCTGGGCTATATGCTGATACTATCGCAAGAATGATGAATCCTGAGAGTCCTTTTCGTATGGATCCTGTGAGGGCAGAATCCGCAAAATTCTATAAAACCAGAAGAGCGAATATTCATATGAATGGAATGAACGTATATCCGACTCCTTATGGGATGTGGCCGACTGGAGAGAGAGCGGAAGTATCTTTTCCAGAGTTCCAAAGATTGTTTGCGGAAGGAAAAGTCTCAAAAACTGTCGGCGTGCATTTAACGCCTACATTTGAGGAAGTGAATGGGAAATACACGATTGGAAACACAGTAACTGTAGGACCTTATCCAGTAGGAAAAGTAGGAAAAGTCGGAAGAGAAGAGTACAGACCTACACGAACTCCTGAACAATATCTCAAGAGAGTCCAAGGTTTTTTCCCAGGTCTTTGTCTGGAAGATCTTGAGTTGCATCAAACAGGTATTCGGGCGAAACTTGAAGAGCGGTATGATTTTGTTATTGAAAGAGATCCTAAGCATCCGAAGGGTATAAATGTAGTAGGTACAGATTCTCCTGGTTTAACCGCTTCGCTAGCAATAGCTGGAGAGGTTAGAAAATTACTAGAATAAGAAAATAACGAGCTAGAACTACAAGTCATCAGATTTACCACACCTGAAAATGTTACTACTGATTTCAGACATGAAGAACCCAGAAAGGTTTATAAAGAAAATACAGGAAATTCTCCAAGAGTTACAATGAAGTACTTTATTACCGGTGGTCAAGGATTTATTGGATTTCATTTGACTAATGAATTGTTAAAGGATCCTGAAAATACTGTTGTTTCCTATGATGCTCAAAGATGTTATTTTTCTATAGAAGAAACTAATTGGGCTTTTTATCAGCAATATCGTTATAATCAGCTTGCTCCTCATAAAGAGAGAATAACTCGTATTCGTGGTGACATGACTGATAAAGGTTTACTGCGTGCATCTCTTGAAAAGCAAAAACCAGATATTATTATTCATCTAGCGGCTTTACCGATCGCTCTTGAAAGTAACAAATATCCTGAAGAAGCTAAACGTGATGTGCTTGAATCTACTGATTCCCTCGTAGATGTACTAAGACAAACACCCCACCTGGGTATTAAAAGATTAGTGCATACTTCTTCAAGCATGGTATATGGAGATTTCAGAGTTGACGAAGAAGGAAGAGTCTTGCCTGCCACAGAAGACCAGCCTTGTAATCCTCGTGGTAATTATGGCGTGTATAAGCGTAGTGGTGAAGATATGGTTAAAAACCTTGGAGAATTAGCGAAGATTCCTTTTACTATTATTCGACCTTCAGGAGTGTATGGTCCAACAGCTTGTAATCATCCAGTTACTGAATTATATGTGGATCGAGCTTTCCGTGGACTTCCACTAGTATTAGAGAATGGAGGTACAGGCCAAATTGATTTTTCCTATGTGAAAGACGTGGCAAGAGGATTCGTGCTTGCTGCTAAATCAGAAAAAGCTGTTGGCCAGACATTTAATATTGCTTGTGGAGATGGTAGATCAATAAAAGATCTTGCGCAAATCATCGCTGGTTTGATTCCGGGTGTAGAAATAGTCGAGAAAGAAGCTGAAGTGTTCAGATCACGTCGCGGAACTCTCAATATCACTAAAGCACGCACCTTACTAGGATTTAATCCTGAATATTCATTAGAAAAGGGTGTTGCAGAATATGTAGAATTTTATAGAAATGTTGTTCTTCCTCATTATGAAAAGAACACTCCACCAAATATGAAATAGTCTAATCACTATGGCAAACCTTTACATTATCGGTACTGGATCACAAGCACGCTACATTATTGAGAATCTTCGAGATAGGGACGATTTAAGATATGTTGTGAAAGGTCTTCTAGATATAGAAAGTGGAGATCGGGTAGGTAAAGAAATTAATGGTCATCGTATTCTGGGGCACATAGATGATCTAACTAGGCTTGTGGAAAGATCTGCTAGTGTGATAGTCGCTTATGGAAATAATCTAGTAAAAAAACAGCTTGTTGAAAGACTTACAAAAGAAGGATATCAATTTGCAACTGTAATAAATAAGCGGGCTTATGTTGCAGATCACGTAAAAATAGGGCAGGGCAGCATCGTTAATCCAAACGTTACTATTATGCCAAATGCTCAGATTGGTAATCACGTAATTATTCATTCTGGATCTGTTATTGAGCATGATAATAGATTAGAAGATTTCTGTAATATTGCTCCTGGTGTCAGTATGGGTGGAAATGTAACTGTAGGCGAAGGAAGCTATGTCTATACGGGCGCAGTTATTATACCAGGAAAAAGAGTTGGAAGATGGGCAAAGGTAGGTGCGGGAGCAGTAGTTATTGAAGATGTACCTGAAGGCACAACTGTTGTCGGTAATCCAGCAAGAGTGTTAAAAAAATGAAAGACGAAATATTGCTTTTCAAGCCGTATTGTGAACAAGAAGATGGAGATAAAGTTGCTGAAGTCATTCGGCGTGGCTCACATTGGGCAGATGGTCCAGAATTAGAACAGTTTGAAAGATCCATTGCAGGATATGTAGGAAGAAAATATGCTCTCGCGTTCAATTCAGGGTCAAGCGCTCTGACAAGTGCGCTTCGTGCTGTGAATGTGCGTGGTGGAGAAATTATCATGCCTTCATTTACGTTCGTCGCTACAGCAACATCAGTCATCGGTGCTGGAGGAACTCCAGTGTTTGCGGACATAGAGCCAGAAACTATGGGTCTTGATATAAATGACGTCCGAAGAAAAATAACAGCAGACACAAAAGCGATAGTTCCAGTGCACTTTGCTGGATTTCCTAGTAAAGATATTCTTGCGCTAAGACAATTAGCTTCTGAGCGTGGTCTAAAACTAGTAGAGGATGCTGCGCATGGTCTAGGTACTACACTTGATGGTCAATATATGGGTACCTTTGGTGATGCTGCTATGTTCAGCTTTGCGCAGAACAAGGTGCTTGCTACAGCGCATGGTGGTATGGCAGTAACAGACTCAGAAGAAATCTACAGAAGATTATTTGCGTATCGTGATCATGGTAAATCTCCAGTTGCTAAAGAAGGATATGTAGGAACAGGAAGTAATCTGAGAATGACAGCGATTACCGCAGCGCTCGGATTAGTGCAATTCAGCAGACTTGAAAAAATCATCGCTATGAGAAGAGAGCTGGCTGATAGAATGACGCAAGAATTAGAGATACTTGAAGGACTAGTAATCCCTAAGCCTCTGCCAGGACACACATCAACTTATCAGTTTTACAATCTACTATTACCGGGTCGTGCTCAGCGTGATGGGCTTATGAGTCACCTGAAGGAAAGCGGAATACCTTCTCGAGTAACTTATCCTCCCTTGCATTTGCAGAGACTGTATAAGGCATATGGCTCAGAAGAAGGAGACTTACCAGTGACAGAGGATGTTGCGAGTCGCATTGTAACGATTCCATTCTATCCAGGTATGCCTGAGCAACATAGAGAGAGAATTATGAATGCTGTACGCGGATACAATAGGAAGATGTAGGTGAAAAGGATAACTTTAAAAGAAGCTTTATAAATCATCATAAGTTTAAAAAATAACCTTCGATACATCTCATGAAAACAGCTACACCTTCACCTGAATTTCTACAACAGTGGGATAATGCAGTCAAGAGTATACCTATTGCTCCAGAAGTTTATCAAAATGTTAAAGTTAGAATTGTAGAGGATGAAAGTAAAAAGTCGCCTTTAAAATTTGGAATTACTTATAATTCCTTTAGAGATTCATCTTCTAGACCACAAAGAAGGGGATGTCAACTATGTCGTGTGGCAGATAATGCGCGCGATCATCCTGCGCTTGATCTCGACAAGAAACATGCAGTTGCTAATTTTGTTATAACACCTAATGAATATCCTGTCGCTCGTGGAGCAAGTCTGGCAATAGCTAAGCAGACTGGTGAGAATCATGGTCTAGGATATACTACTAAAACTCTTGATATGGTTCGACTACAAGCTGATCTAGAAGAACTTATTCAGTATGCTAATCAGAGGGGTATAGGGCTTTTCCATAATACTTCGGGCGCTGGACAAACTGAGCCTCACGAACATTGGCAACTAAAAGAGTATGTAACTATATATGGTAAGGCGGGAGGAGTTTTTGGATTAGACGGAATAGCTATAGAATCAACCAATACTCGGGGCGTTTGTCATTTTCCACAATTTCCTTTTGCTAATCTTGTTTTTTCGTTCGACGTTGTTGACAGGATTCCTCATTTCCTAAAAAAAATGGCTGACGCTTTAGGTAGTAACTATCCTTCAGGATCAGTCCCTCATTGTATTTCACATGTAGGTAAAGGATTAGTAATAACTCCAATAAAATACATAGCTAAAAAAGAGTCTCTTTGTGACAATTTTCGTGAAGGATTTGGATCAGGTTTCAGTATAGGTCATGCAACTGCGCTAGACGAGAATGAATTTGCTGCTACATATGAAAAGTTGATGGGAAATCTTCATGAGAGGCTTCATGCAAAAGATGATTTCAATCTTGAAAAGTTTTTATGACTATGAAAGCGATTATTCCCGCGGCAGGATATGGAACACGCTTATTTCCGCTTACAGTGAATAAGCCAAAAACTTTGTTAATGGTGCGTAACAAACCGATAATTCAATATATCTTAGAGCAGATTTTGATAATAAAAGAAATTGATAATATCTATATCGTTACGAATAATAAGTTTTATGCTCAATTTGTAGAATGGAAGCAAACATATGCTTGTAAAATTCCTATTACTATTGTAAATGATGGGACAAATACAGACGAAGAAAAGTTAGGCCAATGGGGAGACATCTATTTTTTAATGAAAAAAGAGCAGATTGATGATGATATTTTAATTGTTAATAGTGATAATCTCTTTAATTTTAATTTAGGTAATTTCTATTCCTTCTTCAAGGAAAAGGGAAACTCTATAGGACTATATGATCTCAAAAATAGCCAAAAAATTTTGAAAGAATTGCGAAACCAGAAGCATTGGATTCCCCTATTGGATAACGAAAAAAAGATTGTTAAGATAATCGAGAACCCTATAAGCCATCCAACAACGCTCTATACACGAGGCATTTATATGTTCACTAAAGGCACTTATAAATATTTAAAAGAATATTTCGAAAATAAATATGATGGTATAACAAAAGGACATTTTGTTCCTTGGTTGCATAAAAAGGCTCCATTGTATGGTTTTAATTTTAATCAGCCCAATTACTTTTTTTTCGATATCGGCACTATTGAGAGTTATCAAGATGCGCAGCTCTTTGATAAGTAGTAAGTAATATGATAATGTAACCAAAGCGTTTTAAAGGATAAACTGATACGCTGTAAGAGAGTAAAATGAAACGTCAAGTAGTATTGGGGTTGAAAATTCTGATTAGTGCTGCTATTTTAGGCATATTATTCTGGAATATAGGGATTAATACTATTTTTACAACACTAAAGCAGGTAAATTTACTCTATCTACCTGCGATCATAGGATTTTATTTTATTTCTATTTTTATCGGCGCAATAAATGTGTGGTTATTCATCAAGGCCCTAGGTAAGTCGATTTCAATAAGGACACTCTATAAGTACATGTTATTAAGCTGGAGTATTGGTCTCTTAACTCCTGGAAAAGTAGGGGATTTTTCTTTGGCATTTCTATTGGAAAAACACAAGATTACTTTGGGAGAAGGGAGTGCGATAATGTTTATGGATAAGTTGCTGACTTTAGTCGTCATTTCCATAGTAGCCATCATTGGTTTTTGCTTCTTTTTCGGCATAGCGCAGGCAGTGTATGTAACAACGATACTGCTTGCATGTATGGCTGGTTTTAGTCTGATCTTGTTTTTCCGTAAGTTTTTACAGAAGTTTTTTCCCAAGAGTTATTTAATAAAATTCAAGAAGTTTTTTCCTACAATGAAATTCTTTTTGGTATCAAGAAAGACATACGTATTCGTAAATGTGATCATTACTTTTATCCAGTGGTTTTTAAACGCTCTCAATGTTCTCCTGATATTTAACGCTCTAGGCACGTACACAAATCCTGTATATATTTTAGTGATCACTATGACATTAACGTTATTGAATTTGATACCCTTTACATATCATGGTCTAGGAATTAAGGAGGCTATGGGTGTGTATCTCTATGGATTGCAAGGGATTGCTCCAGATATAGTCATTGTCAGCTCTATAGTGATGAATGTTATTGCCTATAGTATCTCATGCATGTTTGTATTGCTCTACTTGGGAGAATTTAAGAAAGTACAACAAGCTAGTTAAGTTTTTAAAGTCCCTCTTTCAAAAAATAATAATGGTACAGTACAAAGTAGCGTTTTTGACAACGTCATTTCCACAGCCAGAAAAGCCTTACGTTAGTCCTTTCGTTAAACATTTATTCGATGCTATACAAGAAGAAGGAGACAATCCTATATTAGTTATGCCTATGGGATATAAACAACTAATGGAAGATGGAGGCATTTTACAGGCATTAACAAAAGGAATAATGAAAAAAATAATATTTGGTATATTTACATTGCATTTCCTCTTCTTGATTATTAAAAAAGCGCCAAAGTGTGACATTATTCATGCCAATTGGTCATACTCAGGATTTTTAGCAGCGATCACCAAATGGATTCACAGAAAAAAGATTATTTTAACATGCAGAAGTAGCGCGTTAATTTATACTAATAACCCTATACTAAAACGTTTTATCAATTGGACTTACAATCATGTAGCTTATTTAGTGCTTTTAAGCAAACCAGTATCGGAAGATGTCAAAAAAAGATACAACCTAAAACACAACAATGTAACTTATGTTCATAATGGGGTATCTATTCATGATATACGCCAGAGTAAGCAAGAGTTAAGGAAAAAACTAAAGATACCTAAAGATGCTTTGGTTTATCTCTTTGTTGGAAGAATAATAGCTGGAAAAGGAGTAGATCTTTTGTTAGAATCATTCAATCATCTATATTCGCAGAAAAAACAAAGCCCAATATTGTATATTGTAGGGGATGGGGAATTGACAAAAGAATTAGAAATATTTGTAAGAGAGCATAAGTTAGAAAGCAAAGTTTATTTCACTGGAAATAAAAATAGCATTACAGTACAAAGTTATATGAAAGCGGCTGACGCATGTTTTCACCCAAGTTCATTCCAAACAGACGGCAATGGAGTTATTGAAGCAACCGCTATAGGCATTCCTCTTGTTACAACCGATACAGTATGGGGACAACTGTTAGTGCAACCAGGTGTCAACGGCTATGTTCTTCCAAAAGGCGATAAAAAGAAATTAACAGAATACATGAAAAAGATAGAGACAACGTACAATGTGCTTGCTAAAAAAAGTATTCCAGTTGCAAAAAAAATACGAGAAGAAATGACTTGGCAATATGCTGCGAAACAATATCATGAGCTGTATAAAGCAGTCACTAGTGAATAAGTAAGAAAAACTATATAAAGATTCTACAAGGTGAAAAGATAATGAGAAAAACTCTTGTTTATAATTTAATATTGCTCATTGTTACAATTAGTATATGTTTTATTATTGGTGAAGTTGTTTTTCGCTATGTCTATAGTTTCGAATTCAGTCTAGAAAGGGAGAATCAGCTTTCTGAGTATGGGGTCTTTGATAAAACACCTAACTTCAAGTTCCTCTATAAAAGACCAGGAGAAGAGTTTGCTCAAGTGGTAGAAACCAATTCTAAAGGTCTAAGAGACTATGAATATGATTATAAAAAGCCAAAAGATACATACCGCGTTGCCATGGTTGGTGATTCATTTACAGAAGGTTATCAAGTAGGCTTCAATCAAAGTATTCCGAAAGTAACAGAAGTAGCTTTGCAAGAAGAAGGGAAATATGAAGTAATTAACTTTGGTCATGGTGGCTTTGGTTTCTTGCCTTTAGCGGTTATAATCGAAGAAAAAATAACAGACTTCAATCCAGATATGGTTATTTTGGTATTTTTTGTTGGTAATGATTACACAAAATTGACAACCGGAGCGTACAAATCTTTCCCAGAAGAGTTTTGGGATCCAGAAAAGCATGAAGAGTTGAAAAAAGAGGTCTATGGAAATAGCTTGAAGCTCAAAATCTCATCTTTCCTAAGAAGACATTCAGTGCTGTACTATGTATATAAGAGAACATTTGTCTTCAAGAACAGTGTGCACAATCCAAATGAAGATTATCTCGCATATGAAAAAGAATATGATGAGCAATTGACAAAAAATGTAGAAATAACAGAAAAAATCTTCTCTTTCCTGCAACAAGATCTAGAAAAGAGAGACATAAAGTTTGTTGTTGTCCTTTTACCAGCCAAAGAGCAAATTGTAGGTACTATGCCAAAAGAGTATGAGCTCTTAAAACCGCAAAGAATTGTTAAAGAAATGTTAGAAGAAAGAGATATTGCATATCTAGACTTATATCCAACAATAAGAGATGCGCAGAAAATAAATAATACCTATTGGAAAGTCGATGCGCACTTAAATGAGTATGGATATGAGGTTGCTGGAAAAGAAATTGCTGAATTTATGCTCAAAAATTATGCTTTTTGATAGACGAGAATGCCAGAATCTGTTTTCATAATGAGGGGTTCATCTAAATCTGCGCGAGTAATAATATAATCTCCTGGTTTGGTAGTGTTTAAGGATTCTATGGCTATAGCGTTGTTTATCCAGAAGCCAACATAAGTCATGCCTTTGTTCGTTCGGCAGAGATAAGAGTCATTTGGAGTAATAATCTCAGCGCAATAAGCGCTGTCAATCACAATTTGAGCATTGGAAGGTGTTAGTTTGTCTAGAGCTTTGCCCAGTTGAAACTGTTCGTTCTCTGACCAAGTCACAGCATTAGAAGTAGTGATAGCTAAGCTAGCGGCATTAGTCAAAAGGAAGAAACTTAGTAAGCCTAAGTAAATAATTTTAAGAGAAATCTTTTTACGTGCGAGCAAAGTACCGAGAAGAAATATTCCTCCCAATAAAAGAGCCATCACAAACACAAAAATAACAAAAGGAAGATGTGCGGGATCTAAAACACCAGTAGAAAAATATGCAAGTGCCATTTTTGCTCCGCCTAGTAAAGCAAGAGAGACATTATTAAAAGGGATCAGAGGAAAATACAGGATTTGTGATCCTAAGAGGACAAGCGAAGCAAGCAAGAGTGCTCTTCGTTTAAGAAATCGTGCATCAGCAAAGCTGCTCATACAGACAAAGCCAGCTAAAAATAAAGGAATAATAGCCATGTCTGCGTATCTGCCAATTAATCTGCCAATCATGTCAGGAATCAAAGTGGTTTCTTTGGGAGCTGAAGCAGCTTCACGTGCGGCAAAAGCAATAATAGTGAAAACAAACAAAGCTAAAGCCAAAGAGACAAATAATTTTGTCTTCTCATTGGTCAGTCTTCTAACTTTAAGATAAAATAACGGTAAAACACCCGTAGATAAGATAATATAGGTCGCGTACATGCACAACCAAAGAAAAAACATAAGCCCCATGAAAAAAATGCTCGTCTCCGTATGAGGTATAAAGTTTCTTTCAACAGTAAATTGCAAATAGTCAGCTTTGATCAGCACTTCTCGTAAAAACCATAGCCCTCGAACAGCTAAAGCAATCACAAAAGCCAATCCGAGAAGTTTAACGTGATGTATCTCTTTCTTTTTGAACTGGTAGATAAGCGCGAAAAGCAACAAAGGCAATAAAACAAGACCAATAGTTCTCGTCAATAGAGTTAACCCAATCAACAAGCCAGTAAATAAGCCATAGCTAATGCTTTTCTTCGTAGTTGCCAATTGGAAAATGGCATAAAAAGAAAATAAGAATAAAGGATGGAACAAATTTTCAGACATTAAATAAGGTGAAACAGCGAAGCTCAAAGGGATAAATCCAACCAAGAGTGCTCCATAAAGTGCTTTTTTCTTGTCGACCATGTCTTTGAGCAAGAGGTAAGCGGGAAAAATAAGTAAAGATCCTAACAAGACATTAAGAAGTTTCATCAACGCATACACAAGGCCCATATCATGTGCTAAATAAGTGATGGATAATACTAAAGAATACATCGGCGGGTAAGAGACAGTAGGAATCCCATGAACAGAAATTCCTTCGCCATGAAAAATGCTCCATGCGGTCTTGGCATACACATATTCATCAGAAAAAACAGTGGGACTACTAATAAAAAAAACAAAAGCTAGCTTGACAAGTACGAGAAGGAAGTAAATACCAAGGAGTTTCTTCGCAGTCGATGCCATTATTCTTTGCTAGATGCGGTTTTTAAAAATGTATGGGTTAAAAGAATGCGTACAGATAAGGCGAAAGAGCAGAGCTATGCGCGAAGAGGATTAATACACTCATGAGTGCGAGGAAAAGAAGTAAAGGTAAGAGCCACCAGCGTTTGCGAGCTTTCAAAAATCCCCAAAAGTCTCTTAAAATTCCTTGATTTTGATGCATAAAAAGAGGAAGAATACTAGGTTTATTAACATTGCTACAAATGAGAGTAAAGCATATATAGCGTCATTTTAGCCAATAATCCTATGAAAGTGCTAGTTTCCATTCCAGCCTATAATGAGCAAGATACTATAGGCAGAGTAGTAGATGAAATCCATGCGGCTTTAAAGAAAACAAAGTATGCTTATGAAATTGTAGTCGTTGATGATGGAAGCACAGATCAAACTGCAAAGATTGCAAAGACACATCATGCTAAAGTGATCACGCATCCAAGGAATTATGGTTTGGCGGAGACCTTTAGAACAGAGTTAAAGAATTTCCTAGCGTCTAAGGCTGATGTTTTTGTGCATATTGATGCCGATGGTCAGTATATCGCTGATGACATTCCTAAATTAGTCAAAGAAGTGGAAAATGGATATGATTTAGTCTTGGGAGACAGATTCTCTGGTGGTATTGAAGAGATGTCTTTCCTGAAAAAAATGGGAAACAGGCAGTTCTCCAGAGCTATATCCAGAATTCTCAGGTACAAAGTCAATGATTGCCAAACGGGGTTCAGGGCATTCAACAGAAAAACTGCGCAAATTCCAATTAACTCAACACATACTTACACACAAGAACAAATTATCAAAGCAGTCAAAGAGAAATTAAAAATCAAAGAGGTACCAACCTACTTTAGAAAGAGAAATGATGAAAGTAGGTTGCTAAAAAATCCTTTCGAATATGCTATCAGAGCTTGGATTAACATTTTAAGAATCTACAGAGACTACGATCCACTAAAGTTCTTTGGAAGAATCGGTAGCGCGCTTATTGGAATCGGAATAGTGATAGGATTATGGTTAGTTTATTTGTTTCTTACAACAGGAAAAGTAGGTCATCTTCCAGCGACAATCCTGACAGTCTTGCTTATTGTCATGGGAATACAAATTATTGTCTTTGGATTCATGGCAGATATGAAAAAAGAATAAATTAAGCTAAAGTTTTCTGTAAATGGGTTAGAATTTGCAGTGCTGCGTCACCTTTGCCAAAAGGGTGTTGCCACGTAATTTTTTTTGTTAACATGTGATCCACACAAGCGAGAATTTTCTTCGGATCTGTACCTGCTAGCGCATTACTGCCAACTTGAACTGTTTCTTGTCGTTCAGTATTCTCGCGTAAAGTGACACAAGGAACGCCTAAGATGCTAGTTTCTTCTTGTACTCCTCCAGAGTCAGTCAAAACAAGTCTTGCGCACATTTCAGCTTGTAAGAAATCAAAAAATCCTAGAGGTTCAATTAAAGTAACTACTTGAGGAACAGAAATCTTATGAAGTGCAATGAACTTTTTCGTTCGTGGATGTAAGGGATAGATAATCGGTTGCTTGTAGTTGTCTGCAATGAGTTTTAACCCATCAAAAATATGTTGTAGTTTAGTTTGGTGGTCAACATTCTCGGCGCGATGTGCGGTGACTAGAAAATAGTTTCCTTTAGTTAGCTTATGTTGTTGTAAAAACTTGCTTTTTTGAGCTTGTGATTTAAAATGTTCTACCGCGTCCACAATAGTATTCCCGGTAACAACAATCTTATCTGGAGAAATGCCTTCCTTCAATAAATGTTCTCGTGCTAAGGGTGTTGGCGCGTATAAAAAATCAGCCAGATGGTCAGTGACAACACGATTTAACTCTTCAGGCATCGTTCTATCAAAGCTTCGCAATCCAGCCTCTACATGACCGACAGGGATATGTAACTTAGACGCGCATAAAGCCCCAACTAAGACGCTATTCGTATCTCCCTCAATTAAAACAACATCAGGCTTTTCTTGCAAAAGAGCTTTTTCTACACCGATCATCATGTGTGCAGTTTGTTCTCCTTGATATGGACTAGCTTCTAGTTGTAAATGATGATGTGCTTTGGGCAGTCCTAATTCTTCAAAAAAAAGTTGGTCCATCACATGAGAGTAATGCTGTCCGGTGTGAATCAAGACAAAAGGAATCTTCAGCTTCTGCAGGCTAAAAATAAGACTCGTCATTTTAATGATTTCAGGTCTCGTTCCCAGGATGATGGCTATTTTCATGGTACGCAAGGAAAGAAAGGCTTATTTAAAGATATCTGGAAGATAAAGATTATAAATGACCAAAAAGGAAAAATGAGCATGATCTCCATCGTTGTGCCTTGCTATAATGAAGAGGAAAATATCCAGATATATGAGAAAGAACTCTTCCCTGTCTTGAATAAGCTGGGAGAAAAGTATGAAGTGATCATAGTCGATGATGGAAGCAAAGATAACACCGTGCAAGAGATAAAAAAGCTGCAAAAGAAGAAAAAGAACGTCCAGAATATAACTTACCAGCCAAATCAAGGTCTGGGATATGCTGTTCGTCAAGGCATTCATGTGGCAAAAGGAGACAAGACAGTTATTCTCGATGCAGATTTAACTTTTCACCCAAGACAAATACAGTTATTGGTAGACAAATATAATGAAGGTGGGTATAGTTGTGTTATTGGATCGCACTTTTCAAAGGAAGGCAAACTAGAAGAAGTGCAACTGTACAGAAAAATTCTAAGTAAGGGGGTGAATATCATCTACTGCGTCTTGATGGGGAAAAATATCAAGGCGATTAGCTCCATTTTCAGGTTATACAACACAAAAGATCTCAAGGAATTACATTTAACAGCAAATAAATTCGAAATCAATGTAGAGATTCTCTATAAATTGTTAGCAAGAAAGAAAAAAGTAGTCGAAGTGCCAGTGACTATGACAAAAAGAAGATTTGGCGTGTCAAAATTAAATAATATCAGGGAAATAAAAAATCATTTGAAGTTAATGTCCAAGATTATGTTCTGGAAAGTCACTAGAAAATTCTCAAATTAAACTTTTTTGCAGATAACGCCAGTTCCATAAGCATATTGTGATCTAAAGGGAAAAATATCATCTAGGTAAGCAAGCGCTTTGCGTAAAGACAAAGGCAATAGTGAATATCTGTTCGTAGCGACCGGCGGCAAGACTTGCAATCCAAACGGACGGACAATCTGCAATCCTGCTCTTTTCACTAAATGTTGCAGTCGAGCAGAAGTATAGCTTTCTTCATAACCAAACATCCAAGTTCCAGTCACTTGAGTAGATATCCATTTATAGATTCTATACCAAACACAGAGAGTATTAGGTAAAATGATGATTACATAGCCGTCTTTCTTAGTGACTCTAGCCATTTCTTTGACACCAGCAAGATTCTTTGGCTCTTTATAGTGCTCCAGCACACCAGAATTATACACTAAATCAAAAGTATTAGCGGCGAAAGGCATGGCGAATAAATCACCCAGTACAGCATGATCCACATTTTGCTTGGCTAGTTTAATGCTCTCTTGAGAGAAGTCTAACCCATAGGTTTCTTGTTCAGGAAAACAGCGTAAACTATCGCCAGAGCCACATCCAGATTCTAAAACTTTAGCTCTTTTAGGCAATCGGCGAGAAAAATGTTGCATGAAGCGGTAATATTGGATACTGTAATCTGAAATAACATTTCTTTGTTTCCAGACATCATCCCAAAGATTTGCCATAAGCAGATTTCAGAAGAACACCATATAAAGATTTCGCTTAAACCCCAAAATGGACATTCCAAATTCTATCATCAATCACTGACCAGTAAAAGAGTAAAATCATAGTCCAAATCAGAAGAGTAACAAAAAGAGCAGTATACCGTAGATATTTATGACGAATCAGAGTAAAACCATAGGCTAACAATAAGAAAAATAATGGAGTTAGGTAAGACAAATATCTAAAGGAGTAGATAGGAGCGAAGAGTCCAACAAAAGCCATCAGAAACATGGGTAAAAAAAGTAAGCTGACTAAAAAATAAGACTTAACAAAGGAATGTTTTCGGTAATGATAGCAAGCGTAGAAGAGGAAAAGCAGCAAAGCGAATGCCCATACAGGTACAAACCAATAGCCTAATTGCCAAGCCGCTGAATAATCCAAGCCCATGACAAATTTGTAAAACGTATAAGGGAAATAAATAAATTTAAACTTGGTAAGGGCGACTAAAGCTCCTTGAGTAATATTATAATGATACTGTTGCATGAATGCGGGCAGCCAAAGTAACCAACTTGCGGCTGTCACACCACCAGCAAGAAGGATAGGCAGTAATTTTATTTTGATAACTTTAAAGGAACTCGCTACAGCAAGTAAAATAAATTCTGCGGCGACAAAAAATGCGGCGAACACATGGGAATAAAAAGAAAGAACACCAACCAAAGCTAATAAGACAAGAGGGGTAGTTTTCTTAGTTTTCAGATAAGAGAATAAAAGAAGTAAAGATAGGACAAACAGACACATCAGGAAGATATAAGGTCGAAATTGCTGTGAATAAATAAGGTGAAACGGAGAAAGTGCTAAAAGAAGAGAAGAAAGCAATCCAACTCGTTCACTAAAAGCTTTCTGTCCCAGTAAATAAGTCAGGTAAATACTGAGCAAACCAAAGAGCACCATAATAAATCGTAAAAAGTACAAAGAGTGATCGCTGACCAGCCAAAAAGGAACCATGAGCGCATAGAAAAAGGGTGGATGCGCGTGTGTTCCAACGTTCTCAAAAAAAGTACCAGTAGCTAATTGCTCAGTAAATCGTAAGCTCCATGTTTCATCAGTCCCTAAAGCGCGTTCGTCTAGATGATAAAAGCGGAGAGCAAAAGCTAGCAATAAGACAAGAAGAAGCAGGTGTTTTGAAGGAAAGCGCATAAAGAAAAAGAGAATGTTTGATTAATAATAGTTTCGGCTTAAAAAAGCGAGTAAAACGGAAACAGGGTCAAAACCATCCACCAAAGGATAATCCCTAAGAGTACACCAGCGATTACGTCAATAGCATAGTGTTCACGCAACAGATAACGAGAGTAAGCTACCAGTACAGCAAGTAAAATTAAAATACAAACAAGCGAAGGTTGAGGATAAAATAGACCTATAGTCAATGCGACATAAAAACTTCTCAACGCGTGTCCACTAGGAAATGAGCCAGTAGTCAATCTGCCAAATAAATTCTGCACAGGACGTTTCTTTGGTCGTTCTTTATAGTAAACTAGTCGTATCGCGCCAAGGATAAAAAGATGCGGCACATAACCTGCGAGTAAATAAAAAGAAAGTGCGCGATGAAAAAAGAAGAAGAAAACAAAGCAAGCAAGGTAAACAAAACTACCGCCAAGAAAACTAAAAAAGGAATAAACAGTATGGCGCCAGAAAGGAAACATAGGCTAATGCGATGCTTTCATGGAAACGACTGCTCTAAATCCACGGTAAGCTCGCTTGATGTCTTCAGGAGATCGCATGCGTTTCAAATAATTAAGCATATAGCGTGGTCGTAAATAAAATGAACGGTATGCTAAAGGCACTAAGCTCTCCAATTGTTCGCGAGTCATGCTGTAAGGGACAAAAGTAACAGTATTGCCAGTCACATTTTCTAGATCATCAGTGATCAAAGTGCCGACTTTTTCTAATTCTTCGCGTTCCTGTCCTTCAAAGAAGGTGTGTTGGAAGAATTTTGCGTAGTTAGGATTCAATTTCTTGATAAGGTTGATAGTAGTGATTGCTTCTTCGTAAGTTTCTCCAGGAATGCCAAACATGAACGAGCATTCAGATTCAATGCCCACTTGTTTCGTGATCTTGATAGCGTCAAATGCTTGCTGGACAGTAATGCCTTTCTTGATCGTATCCAAGTTTTTCTGCACTAAGGACTCAATGCCAAAGAAGATCTTCCAGCATCCTGCGTCTTTCATCGCTTGTGCTGTTTCTAAAGTCAAAGTATTGGCTCTGGAATGCGCGGACCAGATAATGTTCAAGTGGTTGTCTTTGATTAATTGGCATAATTCGCGGATGCGAGCTTGATTTAAAGTGAAAGTATCATCCCAGAAAGCGACTTCTTTAACGCCATATTTTTCAACAAGTTCTTTTAATTCTACAAGTACATTTGCCGGACTTCTGAGTCGCATACCAGTATTGCGTGACGTGCAGAAGCTGCATTGGAACGGGCATCCTCGAGACGTCATAACATTAGTCACAGGTTTTCTCTTGTATTGCTCCATTGCTGGAGTATAATCAGTAATGTCAATAAGATCTCTAGCAGGGAATGGTAAGCTGTCTAAATCTTTGATTTGTGGTCTCTCTTCAGTCTGTACAAAAGTCTTGCCTTTGCGATACACTATGCCTTTGATGCCGGCGAGTGATTTTTTATTTGCTAAAGCATTGACAACTTCAACAGCGGTAATCTCACATTCACCAAACATGATTAAGTCTGCTTCAGGACATTCTTTCAAGCAACGTTTTTTGTAAATAGTAGAGTGATTTCCGCCAAGCGCGATAGTCATATTGGGGAATTCTGTTTTAATATTCTTGATCATTTGTTTAGTTTGATGCCACAAGAAAGCCATCGTGGAAAATCCAAGGAAATCAGGTTTGAATTCACGAATACGTCGCATCATCGTCGCGTAATCTTGCATGCTGCCATCACAAACTTGCACTTCATGGCCTGCTTTTCGTAAGACAGCTGCTAAATAGAGCAGACCTAATGGAGGTAAAGAACCCGCGGCTTTCGCTAGTGATTTATTGTACCTGTCTATCAATGAGTGTGGTGGTAATGCTAAAAACGCTTTCATGATGAGGTAATGAAAATTGGGAGAACAGTATTTAAAGTTTTTGTAAAGTTTTTGAGTATGAGAAAAGCTTTAATATCGCCGTTATAAAGAGGATTTATGCGTCCCAAGAGATTCTTTACTGTTGTAAGCGTAGTATGTTTGCTCCTATTAGGAACCTATTTTCTCGTGCGTCTGGTCGATCAAAGCCAGATAATGACAGAATTTCCATTAGACACAATAAACGACTATAGCTCTCGTATGGCGACGCTCCATTTTTTAAAAGAATGTGGATTTCTCCAAAAGTGTCCTTATTGGTATAATGGCTTCACGCTGTTCGAAGGATATCCACCAGGCACATTTTTCTTGATGTATCCCCTGTTTCTGCTGACAGCGAATGTGCAGGTAACCATATTTCTCTTTGTGCTTTTCCTCTTTGTGCTAGATTTCTATTTCCTCTATCTGTTACTCAAACATAAGGAGAAGGGATTGCTCAAGAGTGCGTTATTTTTCATGTTCTTATTTGGAAACGCTATTAGTATCGGTAATTTTATTCGTTTAGGAAGAATCACGGAGCATGTGGGGTGGACAATCTTTTTATGCATGATCTATCTCATCTACAAATACAAAGATAAAAAGTTCGATGTCTTATTTTATGTTGCGTTCACTGTTGCGTACGGCTTAAGTCTTATTTCTCATCAAGCTATTGCAATAGTAGCGCAGTTCCCCATTCTATCTCTCTTCCTTATCAAGCCGTGGAAAGAAAAAATAAAACTAGTAGGCACTGCAATAGGAGGAGTTATCCTTGCTTCTTTCTGGCTCATCCCTTATTTCTCTTCAGTAAGTGAAAGATCAACCCTCATGTTTATATTTTCAAGTAGTCTTTTAGATTTCAAGGGAGATTTATTCTCAAATCTTATCAGTATAGCTGTTTGTTTGTTCTTCTTCATGTTATTATACATGCACCTAAAGAAAAAGGACAAAAAGGAAGCGTTATTCTATGCGCCCATTGCTTTCTTAGTCATACTCTATTTAACGAGAATTGTAGTCTTCCTTCCTCTTTTCAAAAATATTGTGCCGGGAGCCTATTTGGTATTCACTTTATTTTTTGCACTCTACTTGTTATGCACTATGGAACTCAAAGGGAAGATTGCTTACTTGATTTATAGTATATTAGTCATAGCTTCTCTAGGAAGTATTGCAGCTTCACATCTACACACGCCTTATTTTGTAAGTCATACTGCATTAGAAGAGAATATGCTTGCTCTTTTGGAGGAAGTTGATGGTCCTTACATGATGTTCTTCAGTCGGGAAACACCAACTACTTCATATGGTAATGCCTATTATGCTTATGCGGCGATTTATCTCAATAAGACAACGCCTTCAGGTTGGTCAAGGCAGATAGTCAGCGCGAAATATCTAGAAGATTTATCAGAATTCCAACACAGTATAGAAAATCGTGATTGTGAAGCATTCAAAAACTATGCTAAAGAATTTAACGCCACAAATTTCATTGGTCATAGAGACATTTGTGATAATTATGAGTACTGTTCTTTAAAACTAATAGAAAAAAGAGATGAAGTCTGCTTATACAAATTAGCCTAAAGAAACCTTTAAAAAGACAATGGGCTGGATTTCTAATAATGTATCTATCACTGCTCAAATATCTTGTTTGTCCCGTCTGTAAGCAAGACAGTCTTAAAGAAGTCTCTATACAAAAAACAAAATATGAAATTATTGATGGAACTCTCCTATGTAGTTCCTGTAAACAATGGTATATCATTGAAGAGAAAATCCTAGAGCTCATAAAGCCAGAACTAAATCATGAAAGAAGAGATGCGTTTTTCAAAAAACACCAGTCATTCTTTAAAAAATTAAAAGTAAAGAACGAGCATAACCACGTAGAGTCCAAAGAGCTGCATGATAAGCTGCATCAAAGCCATCATCATGACCATTTCTCTGAAAATTACGTGTTGGAAACACAAAACTTTTGGAGAGCGTACTACGCTAAGAATTTGCAGAAATTTAAATCGATGATACCACAAAATGCTTTAATCCTGGACTTGGGATGTGGTAACGGCTTAGGAACCGCTCCCTTCTTGCCATATAATTATACCATCATAGGCATTGACCTTTCTAGAGGGATGGTAAAAGATGCTATTCAACGATCAGAAAAGGCTACAAATAAAGAAAATCATTTCATAATTGCTGACGCTGAAAATTTGCCCTTCAAAAATAAGATATTTGACGCTGGTATTGGCTTTGGAATTTTGCATCATGTGACAAATCCAGAGATAACATTGCAAAATGTAGCGCGAACTCTCAAAATAGGAGGTCAATACTTCGGTCATGAGAATAATAAAACAATTTTACGACCAATATTTGACTTAACAATGAAGATAAGAAAACTTTGGCATGAAGAAGCTGGCGATCATCAGTTATTTTCCAGGAAAGAATTGAAAGAAGCTTGTGAGGCAAGTGGTCTAAAGCTCCGCGCGGACACGTATGTCTTTCTCCCAATACATTTTTTCAATAGTTTAAGTCTGCCATTGGCAAAAAAAGCATTGAATATCTCAGATACATTGTTCAGAAGCATTCCACTGGTAAGAAATCAGGGTGGAGCTATAGTTTTCTCAGCTAAAAAGATTATTGATTAGATTTTTTAACTTTGTACAAAGAAACCGCTAAAAAAGAAGGAAAATACTTCTCCAAAGAGAAAAGAAATTTCGTTGCGAAAGTGGGAAGATGCTTGTACATAAAAGGCGTTAATAAAAAAACATCTTTACATTCAATAATAGTTAAGTTTAGTTGTCTGCAGAGTGCTTCTACTTCTCGCTTAGGATGAATATATAATCGTCCACCTAACAGTTTATTGAAGATCCACCATGTTCCTGCTCGTAAAGACCAGTTAAGCGTCTCAAAAATGATAACGCCGTCTTTTTTGACAACTCGTTTGAATTCCTTAAGAAAAGGAAAAACATCTTGGAAGTGAAAAAAGAATCGTAAGCTTACTACAGCATCAAAGCTATCTTTTTTCAGCGGTAATGATTCAGCATGAGCATGAATAAGTTTCTGATAAGGATATTTTTTTGCCTGTGTTAGCATGGCTGGTGAGCTATCAACACCAGTAACTTTAGAGGAAGCTCTAAGAGCAGAAAATAATCGTCCTGTGCCACAAGGAACATCTAAGATGTGCTTTGAAGTGCCTACAACATGGCGAATAGCTGCAGTTTCTCGTGCGAAAACAAGTTTTCCACTAGGTGTGCCATAGCGATAGGCATTATAAGATGCTACTACACCAGGTCGTTGATAATAGTGTTCTTTTTGAGAAGCGCTCATAAGTATCTAGAAGATTGTGGGTTAATATAGCTTACTTTTCATCACAGAGGTATAAACAGCAAGGGTTTTTTTAGCGGAAGCTGCTAGAGAAAAGTGTTGGTTAAAGTAAAGTTTTTGTGATGCGATAATCTTTGCTCTCTGTTTTGTTTGTGCAAGTGCAGAAGAGAGTTGGTGCGTTAAGGATCCTACATTGCTCGGTGTAAAAGAAAAGCACGCGGTGTGTAAAGCGGTGAACTCTTCTGTTAAAGGTAATGCGGAAGTGACTACAGGAATGCCGACAGCAAACGATTCAAGCAACAAGTTAGGGTGAGAATGTGTCGCGAAAGTATGAGTATAAGGTAGCGCCAAGACATCACTTGCTGTAAGAAGAGAATGAACATCTATTTTCGAGAGAAGAGTATAGCGAATGCCTAAGTGTCGTGCTAGTTGCTCAACAGCATCTTTGTTACCAATGCCGCTATAAGCTAATACTAGGCGAGTATTTGGAGTTTGTAGATGAGCATAAGCTCGAAGAAGGAGATCAACACCTTTTGTTGGAGTAAAATGTCCAATGTACAAGATAATCTGCTCTTTGCCAAATCGATAATGTTTGCGTGCGGCGGCTCGATTAGCGCTTTTCAAAAAGTTTGCAGGAATCATGTTGGGAATAACTGATATGTTTGAAGGTGAAATGCCTAAATAGACTAATTGTCTGGATTGATATTTGCTAGAAACAATATAAGCGTCTGCTTTTTTCAAGGAAAGCATCGCTAAATACTTATTATTAATAAAAATACGAGGCAAATAGAAGAAAAAGTTATGCTGCAACAGAGGTAAGAGGGGAACATCAATATAAGTGCTATCAAAAGACACAATAATTTTGCAAGAGCTGAATAATTTTAAAAGATCTCCAAAGATAAGAAAAGAGGGCGTAGGAAATCTAACGTGAAGAGCATCATAGTGTTTAGATTTTTTGATTAAAGTATAAAGAAAAGGAAGTAATTTGAAAAATCTGGAGAAAACTTGGCTTCCATGTTTGGAAGTTTTATCAAAAATCTTTGAGTCACGGGTAAAAGGAACATACACATCGACGTGTAAGTCTTTAGATTGATGCATCTGTTTGACTAAGGCTAAAAAACTCTGGGCTTCGCCACTAAGAGTGAATTCATTCCTAAAGAATGCTAGACAAACACGAAGTGGTTTTTTCATGGTAGGTTTGTAGGTTATTTTTTGATAATCTCAAAATGTTTTATCGTAGTCTTAGGCATCTGGTCAACAAGAGCGTTTTCTTCCGAAGTCATCTCCTTCTCGCCAATGCTATATTTGCTATATCTGTCCAAAATCAGGTAACCTTCTTTGAAATCAGCAATCGAATTCACCGTGGAAAATTGAGCTTTAACTCCGTGGAGCTCAAAGAGATAATTAAAAGTAATTCGGTCATATTTGTAAAAGTAGATATTAGCGACGGTTCCCTGTGCATCTTCTTTAATGTAATTTAACAGGGCTATTTTGACATTATAGGGAGATTCATACAGTCCTTTTGTTCCGCCACTCTCTTCGATATAAGAATAGAAGCTAAACGTGAAGAAGGTAAAAGAAGCAAGAACTATAATCAAGAAAGCAATTGTGGATTTTCTATAATGAGAATAAAGATAACGTAAAAATAATGCAAGGATAATAAATTGTACAGGTAACAACATCAGGAAGTAATGCGGGCTTAAGTTCTTTCCAGGCAATGCTAAGAGAAGTGGAGGCGCTAATAACCAGATAAGCAAAAGTCCATAGCGTTTATCTTTGGTCCGCGAGTACAAGTGCAGCGAATAGAGAACACTTGCAATAAAAAGAAGAACCAAAGCGCCAGTCAACAGATAAAAATAAATGTTCCATGCGGAATGCTGAAAGATGCTAACTCCCTCGCCCAATAAATAGGTGCCAAAGTAGGGAGTAATGAAGATGAAAGGAATGCCACCAGCTTCTAAGATGGATCTAGAATAAGTGCTTTCGTCACGTTTTTCTAAATAAGAAAAGGTGTTGTCAAAATTATCAGTGACTAAGTTGTAAACAATATAAGGGGTCAATACTAACAGGCCTGCGAGAGCTCCAAAGTAAAAATATTTTCTAGAAATGACACTTCTTCTGAAAACTAAGAACATCAAGGACACCGTAGCGACGAAAATCAGTGTTGCGAGATGGAAATGAGTAAGTAATGCCGTAAGAGCGCCAACAGCAATAAGATATTTTTCTTGTTTCTGGATAATAACTTTGAAGACGCAGTACATTAAAGAGATAATGATTAGAGGTATAATGTTTGGAGGAGTCAAAATGGTGGCGACATGCGCAATATTCCAGGGTGCTAGCACAAATAACGAAGCGGCGATCATGCCAACGATATCATCAAAGAAATATTTGCCAAAAAGATAGCAAAGAAACGCTGCTAGTAAATTCAAGAGAGATATGAAGTAAATAGGGAAGAGAGGAATATAATACGGGTCCGTTACAAACAGCAAAGGAAATCCAAGAACATAGTAATAAGTGGGTCCTAAAGTGACTTGAGTTTTCTCTGTTCCTAATCCGCCAAGAACTCCATGAGCGATAAGCTCTTGATCTGCGAGCATCTGTCGGGTAGGAATCAGGTCTTTTACAGGTTCTTTGCCAAAACGAGTATAATCAGCGTTGTTGAAGCGTAAAAAAGCACCTAAAAGCATAGCTACAATAAAGATACTGAAAAACAATACATTCCGTTTAAGCATGATCTAGAGTCTGCAAAAGGGTTTTTAAAGGTTATCAAGAAAAGGTACATAAACGCGAGAAAACCTTGTTCTAGAAGCAAAGCTATTCCTTGGAATGTTTTATTCGTCCAGCTTCTTTGATCTTTAAGTATTGTTTAGGAGTTAACTGCGCTGCTTGGGCGCTTTGTAATTGGCTGTTAATAATGACATTTTGCTGTTCGCTCCACTCTTTGTCTGAATGAGTTTTGACATAATTTGCCCAGTATTTGACAAAATTCATCCGCTCTTCCTGATTAGTCCTACCAGGCTTAAGAAAGACTTTTTTCGATTCTTTGTTTATAGGCATATACTTTCCTCATGTCGAGATCATTTTTAAAGATTTCTTCTATATGTTGTGCGTCTTCTAGGTCTTTTTCTGATTTAAGATAATATCTTTTGAAGGCAATTTGCCTTTCCAGAGAAGAGATATGAAAATTCCCTTGTTTTGTTACAACATCTATAGCGTCTATAAAAGATTCTAGTTGGAGAGGAGAGAGTGCAAATTTGATTTCAAAGTTAGGGACGGTGGTATTTGGTTTTGCAAAACGAAGAGCTGATCCATCCTTAAGATACTCATACATTTCATTAACATCTTCAGTATTCAAGCACCAATATTTTTTTTGGAGATCTGCATAGAGGCTTTTATACTGATCTTGGGAAAGTTTTGGAATAAAAATATCTACATCTTCTGTAGCCCTTGTTCTTCCTAGTAAAATAGAGACATAGCCGCTGATAATCACATAGGGAGTGTGTTTTTGCAGAAGAGTAATAAACTGTAGCACAAAAATGTCTAGATCGCTGAGAATCCTATCCATCTGTATGGTTTTAGAGTCTATAAATTTCATGAAGGTAAGAAGAGTAAAGACTTTATAAACACTCTGAGGTCGCGTGAGAAGCTTTCAAAAAGCTATATAAAGCTAAGAAGAGAGGTAAAGAGATATGGCAGATAAAATAATCCAGGGAACATATACAGAAATTAAGATAGCTGAAAAAAGAAAAGTAATCAAGGCAGATCAGAAAAATATCATCTGGGAGCAGGATCCATTAGGGTATTTCTTGATTAAAATCGACAAAAAAGAGAAAGTAATCAGGGTAGGCTTTTGTACCAACGACAATAAGATGGGAAAAGAGTTCGTAGGAAAAACTGCGGAAGAAATCTACCACACAATCCTGGCGCATAAGCTAATCTCCGTTCTAGCGCATGCTTGTAATCTGGGAAGAGAGCTTGCAAAAGCGGAAATCGCGCTTGAATACGATCTAGAATACGTGCAAGATGATAAATTAACTCTAGGTAAAAAAGAAGAGAATGAATTATAACTTAGGTTTTCTAGCTAAAAGAATAAAATCATAAGTAAATTGTTTTCCAATATGGAAGAAATTTAGTAATTCGTCAAATAAATTAAGCGCTGCGGTTAAGAGTGGTTTTTTATCGAAGAATGTTCCTCCATAGACTAGTGGTCCTCTTCGTATTTTTTCTAGGTGAAATCCAGTAGTCTTTAGTATGTGTTTAATTTCTGCCAAAGACATCACAGACCAATGATAATCACCATCAATATATTTTGGCTTAATGCCGAATAATTCTTCAGCGATAGCGTGTCCTCCTTTCACATGGTCAGGATCTTCAATAGAGCTTTTCACTTTCTTTCTAAAAGGAATGAGGTATTTGAATTGGTTATTTTTATTCGGTGTAGAGATTACCAGTAGTCCATTAGGATTCAAAGCGGCGTACATGTTTTGCAAGGTAGTTTTGACATCATGCACATGTTCAATAGTTTCAATGCAGATAATAATATCATAAGTCTCTTTAGGTTTCTCTTGCTCAATGTTCAAGACAGAAAAGCCAATGTGTTTCTGCGTGGTTTTGTTCTTCATATGTTTTTGAAGATCTTTGGCGTAAGCTATTTTGATAGGATCTATGTCTATGCCATGAAAAAGCATGTTTTTAGCGCGATACTTGTGCAGGAAGTGAAACATGGCTCCACCATAGTAACATCCAACATCCAAAACACGTAAAGTATCTTTACCTAATCGCTTAACAGCCGCGTCAAAGAATTGCTCAACAACAAGATTAATCTTGCTTCGTGAAGAGAAAATAGTATGAGAAGTAACCCAATTAGAGAGAATCTTTTCAGAGTAGATCTCATTCAGCAATGCTTGATCGTCTTTCATGGAAAATGAAGCTAGGAAAACTCTTTAAAAGCTTTTCTTGGTCTAGGGTCTAGAGTCGTCTAAAGAGAGATAAAAACCGTAATTTGAAGACCATTAAATATCCTTTATAGAGATGTTTGTACCCTAGTTTAGAGACTCCTTTGGTTCGTTCATGAAAAGCGATAGGAACTTCTGCTAGCTTAAAGCCATGTAAGTGTGTTTTGTACAAAATTTCTTGCACAATATCTGGACCAGTAGCGAGCATCTTGTCTAAGTTCACTTTGTCAAACACTTTTCGTTTGAAACATCGATATCCTGAGTTGCAATCTTTAACTTGTAATCCTAAGAACAAACGAATATACAGATTCGCGAATTTAGTTAGCGATTGTCTTCTAAAAGGTCGATCATCATCTGTCCCGCCAGTGACTGCTCGTGAACCAAGTACAGCGTCAGCATGGTCTAATCCTTGTAAAAGACTGGGTAAGTACTTAGGATCATGTGAAAAATCAGCGTCCATCTCACAAATAACGTCTGCGCCCAACTCTAGAGCTTTTTTAAATCCAGCGATGCCTGCGGTCCCTCTTCCTCGTGCATGAGAGCGAACAAGAACATGGATATTTTTATGGTTTTTTCCCATCTTGCGAGCTAAATCTGCTGTGCCATCTGGACTGTTGTCATCTACCACAAGAAAATGAGCATGCTTCAGTTTTAAAGCGAGCAATGCTCGTAATAACTCCTGAATGTTGCTTGCTTCATTATACGTGGGAATAACAACGAAAGTCTTCATGAAAAAAGAAGAAAGAAAGGTGTTTTTAATGCTTTCTGAGGTAAAGGTCTAATAAAAAGGTTTTTTAAAGGGAAGAAGTAAGAAAAAAGGAATGAAAGAGCAAAACACACTCGCTCATAAAATTATAGGATGGTTAAAAAATCCTTGGCATGTCGCGTTTCTCTGTATACTTATTGTAGGAATAATTCTCAGATTAAAATATTTTAATATAAACACTGGAATTTGGTGGGATGAGGGAGAGTATCTGCTCAAGGCCAAAGATTGGGGATATGGAGCGCCCATGGAGCATTATTGGAGTGGACGTCCTATTGCTCTCACAGTGCTTTGGGCATTGTTATTCAAGCTGGGTGCAAATGAGGTAGTCTTAAGATTCTTCACGGAATTATTGCCTTCTATCGGAACAGTCATAGTTATTTATTTGTTGGGAAAAGAGTTGTACAATCAGAAAGTTGGTGTCGTTGCCGCGGCTATGATGTCTGTTTTCTGGTTGCACTTGTTCTTCACAGCGCGATTACTGATGGATCTGCCAGGATTATTCTTCGCGATGATGTCTATCCTCTTCTTTTGGAAAGGATTTGTCAAAAAACAGGGCAATAAGTATATTTATTTGACAGCTTTATTCACAGTGCTGACCGCATTAACAAAATATAACGATGGTATGATTGTTTTCGCTTTCATTATTATCCTTGTATTATTAGAAAGACTAAATTTCTTAAAAAATAAAGCCATGTGGAAAGCTGCTGGATTAGTGACAGTCATAATTCTCATCCCTTACATGATTTTCAACTACAAAAGCTTCGGAGATCCATTGCCAGGGCTAACAACATACGTTCTTTCACCAGTCACTTCAGCTATTTATCAGTTTGATACTCCTGCTTATTACATCTTCCATTATTTCATTGAGTTTTTGTTTACATTCTGGTTCATTATTTTCTTAGTAGGTCTTCTAACCTTATGGAGATTTTTCATAAGCATAGATCAGTTAGTCAAAAGAAAAGAAACGCGTCATGTCAATGACTTATTAATGATCTTGCTCATCATTTTACCATTAATTTTCTTCGTCTTCATCTACAAGGTCGCTGTGCATCAATACTTATTCCTGATGATGCCTGCGGTATTCCTCTTGATGGCAAAGGCTACCATAGAAATGAGTGACTTCATCAGCAAATACAACAAATATGTAGGGATTGTGGTCATTGTAGCGATTGTGGCTATCGGTGGATACGTGCAATTGACTCATGCTGATGCGATAATAGAGAACAAGAAGGCAAGCTTCGCAGAGATCAAAGAAGCAGGTATTTGGGTAAAAGAGAACACTGGACCAACGGAAAATGTCATGATTACTAACAACGAAATGGAATTCGCGGCGTATGCGGAAAGAAGATATGTAAATGAGGGAGATAATAGATCAGAATTCGAGCAAATATTGGTAAAAGAGAAACCAAAATATGTTATTTTATCATTATTATTCCAGAATGAGGAGTTTGAATGGATTATTCCCTTATTGAATACTGATAGAGAGAGATTCATGCCAGTCCAAGCGTGGTTTGGAGACCAAGAGAAGAAGCAGCCGCGTGTAGTAATCTACAAAGTACTGAAGTATGAGACTAGAGAAGCATAATTACTATTTCTTTGCGACAACAGCGTACTCATCAAACATGTTAAACGGCACTACGATAGTATCCATATGCAAAAACTTAAACACTTTTAATCCAAAACGGGAAAATGGACCTAAAAATGACGCGGATTTCTCAGCTAAAGTGTTTAATGATCTGTATCTTCCCAAGTGTTTGAAAGAATAAGGGGTAAATCCAGTTTCTCTTAATAGTCTGCGAAGATGTTGCTTGCTAAAATAATAAAGATGTTCTCTCGGTTTGAAGTGGAACCAATGTTTGCCCATGATTTTTGCTATAAAGCTTCCATCATCAGGGGTCACTAAGAATAAAAGGCCATGTTGTTTCAAGAGTTCATGCACTTTGCGAAGTAATGCTCGAGGATCAGGAATATGTTCAATCAGATCATTCATCACAATAAGGTCAAAGGAATTCTTTTTGTAAGATGCCTTTAACACATCACCAATCTTCAAATGAACACCAGAGTCTTTAAAAAAAGGTTTGACCTTTGCGTTAATATCAATGCCGTGACATTCCCATCCTCGTTGCTTGGCTGCGAATAACAAGGTTCCAATGTTACAGCCAATATCAAGAATGCGTAATTTTTTCTTGTCTCCAGAAATCTTCTGAAGGAAGTCCAGTCGTTTGGTAAATGTTTTATGATCTGCGTGTCGAGTTTCCTGATAATAAGAATGGGGAGAAATAGCGTCAGAATTATACAACTGGGATAAAGTTTCTGGTTTGAGTCGCGGGTTGACATAAGTGAGATGACATTGCTTGCAGCGCACTACTCGCAGACCATCCTTTTGAAAGCGTTCTTCTGCGTCTTGAGACTTGCAAATAAGGCAGGAGACAGTTTCGACGGAATGTTGAAAAGCCATAGGGAAGGGTCAGTGAGGTGATTTAAAAGGTTATTGCCGTGGAAGGGTTTTAAGGACTTGTTCGTTGAAATGATCCCAGGTATAGATCTGCAAAACTTCTTCTCTGTTCTTTTTTCCTATCTTTTGCGCGAGTTTAGGGTTAGCTAATAATCTTTCTATCGCTCTGGCAATAGAAGTAGCTTTAGTCTCATCAACGAGATAGCCATTCACTCCTTCTTTGATCAAAATGCGGAGTTGTGGATAGTCACTTGCGACAACAGGCTTCGCGCATGCTTTGTAATCATGTACTTTTAAGGGAGAATAATAATATCCCAAGGCTTTGAAAGGAGGATATCGTCTGTCAAAAAGAGCAAGACAAACATCAGCGACAGTAATGTAGTGAACAACTTCGTGATTAGGTACTTTTCCCACAAAGATAACATGAGTCTCCAAGCCTTTTGCTCTTACTAATTGAACAACTGTATCATAAGTCTCTCCATGTCCTACAATAAGAAATTTTATTCGTTTATCTTTCTTAACTAAATAGCTAAGAGCGTTGATCATGGCTTCCCATGCGTGCCATCGTGAAAAACTTCCTATATATAATAAGGTTTTTCCTGGAGTAAGATGATATTTTTGTCGAAGATGTTTGACATCTTGCATCGGGCGGAACATCTGAGTGTCTGCGCCATACTGTAAAAGCAAAGAGCGTTTGTGGGGAAGATGTTCTAGTGAGGAAATATGTGTGGCAACAACAACAGAAGCGTGTCGCAGGATAAAACGATGGAGTTTTTCAACAAGAGTAAAGCGCAGACTGTTTTTTTGTAGTTCTCCACGTAGCAAAGGAACTTGTAACACAGGCTCATTCAATTCATAATAGGTAGTTTTACCAGAAATTAATCCAGCAATCACCGCGCCACCACCAAAGATTCTACCTCTTTCGTAAATAAATGTAATATCTTTTATCAAAAGTAAAAATTGTGTTGCTAACCAGGCGTACAAAAAATAAAGAATGACTTTGACCACAGGAATATGTAAGAAAGGAAAGCGAATAATCGTTAAATGGTCTTGTGTTTCAAGAAAGGGTTGTCCTCGTTCTCTTTTGCTAAGCAAATAAACATGTTTGCAGTATTTTTTCAGAGAAATGACAGCACCACCTACATGTTCTGATCCTCCGTGAGCTCCTGGATAAGCTATGTCAAGCGCGCTATAAATTCCAGTAATATCTCTTCGTAAAGCAACCATAGAGAGGAAGAGCGTAAAGCGGTTTAAATGGGTTTCCCTGCTCAAAAACAAGGCCAAAGAAAGAAGGTTTTTAAAGCCAAATGCTGTCAAAGAACGATGCCAATCCACCCTTTAAAGCGAATAGAGGACAGACTAAGAGACGTAGCTATGCGGGTAGACTATGCTGCTTACCTAGTAACCAATCCATTCAAATTCCAAGCGCTCCCAAAAAAGATCAATCGTATTCTGGTAGTGGAAATGTTGCAATTAGGAGACATCTTAGTCGCTACTCCTGCCTTCAAAGCGTTAAAAGACAAGTACAAAAGCGCGAAAATTGATGTGTTAATCAATCCAGCGACGAGAACATTAGTAGAAGGGAACAAGCATATCAATGAGATTATCTCTTACACTTCTTTTGGAGAGACATTGAAAAGAGTTTCCAACAACAAATACGATCTGGCAATCATTTTACATCCAGGGTCGCTCAAAATAAGCGCGTTGCTCTTGCTCGCTAAAGTAAAATATCGTGTTGGCGCGACAAAAGCGGGTGTGTTCTCAGGAAAAGGATTCTTTCTCAACAAAAAAATAAAGCCAAATCTAAAATGGCAGCATAAAATTGAGGATAATCTAGATGTCTTGCGTGCAATCAATATCCATCCAAAGGAAAAGCCAAAGATAGAAGTGCCAGTAGATCAAAATGCGAAGAAAGTCGTGGCAAAATTCCTGAAACATTGGAAAGGAAAAAAAATTATGATGCACATGGTATCAAAACACAAGTCACATCATTGGATGCCGGAGCGTGTTGCGCGATTAGCTGACGCATTAATCACAAAATACAAAGCTACACTTCTGTTCACAGGTACAAAAGGAGATATCAGGCATATTGAATATATCAGAAGTCATATCCGTCAGAAGCAGCGTACGCAGAATATCGCTGGAAGAACAAACATGCGGCAATTAGTGGCTTTGACAAGTGAGGTAAATTTAGTGGTTACTGTAGACACATCAGTAACACACATCGCGTCAGCGACAGACACTCCAGTAGTCGTTCTTTTCGGTCCTACGGTGCCGATATTTTGGGGACCATCTTCAAAAAAGGGCAGGTATATTTGGAAAGAGAAGGAAGCGTGTGTAGGTTGCAGAAGAAGTTTGTGTATCTATAACAAAGGATATGAATGTATGCGTTCTATTTACGAAAGTGAAGTGCTCCAGAAGATTGCTGAGGTATTTCCATGAAAATAGCGCGGGTCTGTTCGTTCTTCTATCCAGTGGATGGCGGTATGGAGACGCATGTGCTGGAAGAAACCAAAGAATTAGCGAAGCGAGGACATCAAGTGACAGTATACACTTCAGATGCGCTCAGAACAGGTAAATATCCTAAAAAAAGAGAAGTCATCAATAAAGTAAGGATAGAACGGTTGCCGACAATCGCGCGATTAAGTTACTTGACTTTACTGTTTCCAAGTGTTTGGGTAAAGGCATGGACAGCAGACTATGATATCATGCACGTGAATTCATTTCGTCAGCCGCATAACCTCTGTATCCTGTTAGCAAAACTGCGGGGTAAAAAGACCGTGCTTGGTGTGCATTGGCCAGAATATCCAAAAGAACTGCGTTCACCACTCATGAATCTGCTGATTCCTCTTTTTGATCTCACGTTGGGAAATATTATACTAAGAAGCGCGGATAAAGTGATTGTGCAAACGAAAGCAGAAGAGCAATGGGTGCAAAAAAAGTTTGGAAAAATAAAAAATATAACTATTCTTCCTCCAGGGATAAAAAAAGAGTATCTCAAAAAAACAAGTCCAGTTATTTTCAGGAAAAAACATAAAATCAAGGGGAAAATGGTGTTATATGTAGGAAGATTGCATGAAAGCAAAGGTATTTTCAAGATTGCTGCTATTGCTCCAGAGTTCAAGGACACTACATTTGTTATCGCGGGTGATGGTCCGCAAAGAAAGGAGCTTGAACAGAGCATAAAAAGAGAAAAAATAAAGAATGTCAAAATCGTAGGTCGTATTTCAGAGGAGGAAAAACGGGAAGCATATGCTGCTTGCGATGTTTTTTTACACCCAACAGAATATGATGCTTTCGGCATTACGCTCTTAGAAGCGATGGCGCAAGAAAAACCAGTGTTAGCATCACACGTTGGTGGAATTCCCTCTGTTGTTGGTCTGGAAGGACTAACTTTTAAAAAAAATGACTTGGATGATCTCAAAAAGAAGCTAAGAAAACTCTTGGACAGTAAAAAGCTAAGAGATGAGTTAGGAAAAAGAGGAAAAAAGAAAGTAGAAGAGTTGACTTGGGATAAAATTGCGCTAAGACTAGAAAGAATCTACCGATCACTATGATTTCCATTATCATTACCTCATACAAAGAACCGCGCATAGTGGGGAGAGCAATAGAATCCGCTCTAAGAAACAAAACAAAGGAGAAATTTGAGGTTATAGTTGCGGCTCCAGATGAAGAAACTGCTCAAGTAATAAAAAACTATGTAAAAAAAGACAAAAGAGTGAAATATTTCAAGGATAAAGGTCAAGGAAAAGCAAATGCGCTCAATGAAATCTTTAGTAAAGTCAAAAGTGATATCTTAGTGCTGACTGATGGTGATGTGTACATCAATGAAAAAAGTATAGATATTATCGTAAAAGCATTCAAGAATAAAGAGATAGGTTGTATTTGTGGAAGACCTGTAGCAACCAACGATAAAAACAAGATGGTAGGCTATTGGAGCCATTTATTGTTAGATGCTGGAGCGCATGCTATAAGGCAGGAAAGAAGCTATAAAAAACAATTTCTGGAGTGTTCTGGTTACTTATTCGCTTTCAGAAACAAAGTAAAGAAAATTCCAACTGACGTGGCAGAAGATGCTATCATCCCATATCTCTTATGGAAACAAGGATACATCATAAAATATGTGCCAGAAGCGAAAGTGTATGTCCGATATCCAGACAAAGTAAGAGAATTTATCAAGCAACGGATCAGGACAGGAAAAAGTCACGAAAAATTAACAACATATGCTCCAGATTTTCAAAAAGTGAAATCGTTAAGTAATGAAGTAAGAAAAGGCACGTGGAAAGCGTTGAAATATGCCACCTCAATAAAAGAAATGATATGGACACTCCTCCTATTCCCTGTAAGATTATATATTTGGCATAAAACAAAGAGTGGAAACGAGTACAGAGATAATTGGGAAAGAATAGAGAGCACAAAATAGCTTAAAGCTGAGAGAAAGTCTTTTTCTTCTTGATAAAAAAAGCTACGACAATGCTTTTTGGATATAAGAGATGCAGAATTTCTCTTTCACTTCTCTTTCGCAAGCCCTGTGTTTTTTTTCGCATGGTAAAAAGTAATTCCATATGGAAAGGTAGCCAAAGGATAGCGGCTATAATTGCTAATACTCTCTTTACTTGGCCTTGCAATAAGAAATAGGGAAGCATGAGGAGATCAAACAAAAACTTTCCTGGAAGATATTTGAAGAGAGATGACCACGCATAGTTCTTCAATAACAGAACAGTGTGATTTCTATGTAAATAATAATATTTTTTAAAGGGATATTGTTTCGCAGTCTTTTCACCATAATGGTAGATCACGGATTGAGGAATGCAGAGTACTTTATAATTGCGAAGATGCGCTCTCCAACAAAGATCTTCTTCTTCATAATACATAAAGAATCGAGCATCGAAAGCGCCAATTTCCTGAAGCACAGAACGTTTGACAAATAAACAAACGCCAGAAGCCCAAAAAATCTCAGCTACATCGTCATATTGCCCAGTATCTTGTTCACAAACACCAACTACTCTACCACGGCAAAAAGGATAGCCATATCGATCCATATAGCCACCGGCTGCGCCAGCGTATTCGAAGTGTGTAGGTTGTCGTAAAGCGAGTACTTTAGGTTGGCAGATAGCAACGTGTTTATTTTTTGCTGCTTTGACAAGGGGAGTAATCCATCGTTTATCAACAGTCGTGTCATTATTAAGAAAGACAATAAATTCTCCATTGCTTCGCTCATAACCATACGTGCAGCCACCAGCATAACCAAGATTTTTTGAGGATTGCAACAATTTTACATGCGGATAATGTTTTTTGATGAACTGTTGTGAGCCATCGATCGATCCATTATCAACAACAATAATTTCTATGGGTTTGTAAGTAGTCTTCACAAGTGATTTCAGACATTGGTCAATAAAAGAAACACCATTATAGTGCGGAATAATAACGCTGACTAAGTTTTTTTTCATGTTGTTTGTATAAAATCACTTATAGACATAAAATCATACTTTTTTTTCTTGCCCCATACAATAAGTTTTTCTAATTTTGTTAAAACTTTGTCGCCAGTATTGCGTTTGAAATACCAAGGCAAGTCATACTTGTTTAAGCTCATGAATTCCCAAGGATGGAAATAAGTATTGATAAATCCTGTGCCGTACCAAGAGGTTAAAATACCTAATTTGGTATACAGAAGAGGTAAATTTCTAAACCAAAGCCAAGCAAGAGGTAAGCGGACAAGAGGAGTTACAGTTACCGGCACGACTTTGACGCCGTCCATGGTGAAAACATTTCTGGGTTCAGTGAAATTATTGTAATAGCCAGGAATATAAGTTGGATGTAGTGAGCTATCATACAAAACACCAAGTCTTTTGAGCATTGGATATGCTGTAACTCCCATGCGAGGTGCTCGGAAGCCTAAAACTTTCTTCTTCGTTATTTTTTCTAGGATCTTTTTCGCTTCAGATAAAAAACGGAAAGCCATTTTCTCTTCCATGGACTCATAATGATGGTCATGGGAATATCCGTGCAAAGCTACTTCGTGATTGTTGCTCATCTCTCTTACTAAAGGAGGATATTGTAAAGCGAATTGTGCTGTTACAAAAAAAGTGGCGCGAATTTTATATTTGTCCAGGAGATTAAGGATAAGTCGTGCGCCATCATGACTCACGCCATAGAGATCAGCATGTAGTGGTTTGTCATGATAATGGTGTAAATAGTCAAATTCCTCGACATCAAAGGTAAGAAGAAAAGGGTTCATAGTTGTTCATGTTGTGCGCGGACAACGCCTCCAAAAAAAGGCAATTTCTTGTGTGCTATGATAGTCAATCCTGCTTGTTTTAAAAGGTTTTGCAAGTTGGAGTAGGAAATAACTTTGAGTTTAAGTCCATGCATACGATGTAAAGTAACGTAAGCATAGGTTCCTAGGCTGGGGCGTGAATATAAGATAACTAATGTTCCATTAGGTTTGAGATGTTTTGCGAGTTGCTTAATAATTATACCAGGATGTGGAGTAAACTCTAGTACGCCTGCGCAAACAATTTTGTCAAATTTCTTTTTAAGAGCGAAAGATGCTAAGTCACAAGCTTTTCCAGGAATGCCTTTTGCTTGCAGTCGAGCAATCATAGCAGGCGCGACATCAATACCGAAAGGCTTCGCTCCATGCTGCTTCGCTAATTGTGCGTAATATCCCTCTCCGCATCCAGCATCAAGTACCGTGTCATGTTTCTGGAAGTCTAAATAAGCTAGCATAGCCTTTCGTTCGTTGTTTCTTAGCCAACCCAAAAAGCCTTCGCTACGTTTTTGATCATATGCTCTTGCGTTATCTTCAAAATAATCTTTGACAGTCATAAATTATTTTTTCTCCACCATAAGTTTAGTAAATCTTTAAACATACAAGGAACATGTTTGAGGCTAAACGTGCTGCCAGGGATGTGTTTGCTGGGAACATACTCTTCTTTGATAGTAAATCCTTTTTGTTTGACACGAAGCAAGAGCTCTATATCAAAATCAAATCCTCTGCAGATAAAATTATGACCAATAGCATTGAAAACGTCTCGACGCAAGAATTTTGCTCCTGCTTGCGTATCATGAAGGTGAAGACCAAGGAGTAGTCTGACTAAAGTATTCCATCCTCTGCTCAAGATTTTTCTTACAAAAGGTTCACTGACTGTTGAAAATCTTACTCCTTTCCACTTTGATGCTATTAAGCAATCCACTTCGCCTTGAAGCAGTCTATCGATCATGGATTGTATAGTTATCATGTCAAATGCGGCATCAGCGTCGAGAAAACCAATGATTTTTCCCTTTGCCATCTCGAACCCATGCAAGACAGCCCCACCTTTTCCAATGGCTCCTGGAATGTCTGCATAGCGTACTGCTTTATTTTTCTTAGCAAATGATTTAACTATTTCAGGGCTTCTATCTTTGCATCCATTCAAGACTACGATGATCTCAAAAAATTTAGGTAAATATTTCTGGAGATGATATTGGTAGCTTTGAAGTGTCTTGCCTATGCGTTCTTCTTCATTATATGCTGGAATGATGAGAGAAAGTTTAAGCATCGTGAATCCTAGTAAAAAGACCATATAAAATAATCAAATAGATAAGAGAGAGGGAGATCATAATGGTAATAACTTGTGTAAGACTTTCATGAAAGTTGTAAAGTAAATAGATTTGAAGGAAATTAAAGAAAAATAAGAGTCCTAAGAACTGCGCTGTGCTAAATCGGGAGCGTTTGATTATGTCATCTGCTATAATCATGTTGCACTCTTTGCAAACAATATTTTTTTCTTTCTGAATGAAGTTTTTATTGCCGCATTGAGGACATTTTTTGGTGTCAAGAGAGACAAAGTAGTAAGTAAGCAAGTAAATGAAGCAAAAAAGAGTCATGTAAATGCCAAATAATCCTAAGAGGGGTGCTATCTCAAGAAATTGTGCGCCAAAAAGAGTCCTTACAACAAGATTAGGGAAGGCAAAGTAGCAAAAAAGTACAGGGAAAATAAAAATTAAAGCAAGACCGGAAGATTTGTACAAAAGATGTTTATGAGGTTTCTTTTGGTGGACTAAAACAGAGACTTTGGGAAACATGACCTGTCCTATGGAAGAAGATCCAAAGAAGAGAACTTTGCCAAGAAGCGCGAGAGCTGCATAATAGCCTGCTTGTACGCTATCAAAAAAGTGTTTGACAAGGATGACATCAACGGTATAGAAAAGAGTTAATGATGTGATGGCAAGTGTTAAAGAAAGACCATAGGAATGGAGAGATCGAAGAGAGAAGGCTTGAGGCGTAGTGCGGAGAAGAGGTCGAACAGTTCTAAATCCAATAAAGAACGCCACAATAAATGCTACTAAAATGCCTGCAAGAGCTCCAAACACATTATAGCCTAAGTAAATGAACAAAACTCCAAAAAGAAGTTTAGAAAATTCAGTAAGAATGTGGTTGATGCTGAGACCTACAAAGTGTTGTGATCCTTGCATAATGCCGCGAACAAGCGCTAATAAAAAGATGAATATGGGAAATAAAGCGACTAAATAAAGAAGTGTACGAGAGATATGCAGATAGGTAGAAAGCATTGGCGCTAAGAGTATGAATAAGAGTGCGAGAATAAAAGCCACAAGAAGATAAGTTTTGCGCAAAGAGTAAAATAAGTAGCTGAGTTTGTGCTGCTCCTTGTCAACAATGAGACGTGAAGTGAATTTCGCGATGCTCATTTGATAAGAATTGAGAATGATGAGGAAGATGTAAATGATGGAAAGCAAAACGCCAAGGACACCATAACCTTCTGGTCCTAAAAAACGACCCATGACAAAATGATAAACAAAACCTGCGATGCCAGATAAAAAGATGCCTACAAAAAGAATAAGATTATCACGAACTAAGGGGCTTTTCTTAAGAAGAATAAGAAATTTCTGGAGCATTTAAACCACCCATATAAGGACAGCGAACAGAAGCTGGAAAAGATACATGAAGTAGACAACTTGTTGCTCAGTATATTTCCCAGTACGTGTAAAAATGTGGGGCAGTGAATAGATTTTGGTGTAATGAGAGTGAATTTTGCCATTTTTGAGATACCCTATGGTTTGTTTTTTGAATTTACCGCGTAATTTTAAGAGATATTCAAGAATAAAAGGAATAGAAAGGATAAGCGCGGCTTTCTCTAGGTTTCCCACAATAGCAATAGCTGCAAGCACTGCTCCAAGAAGATAGGTGAGTGAATCCCCTGGAAGAATTTTTGCGGGGTACTTGTTGAAAAGATAAAAGGCAAAGAGAGCGGCAAGGGTAACAAATGCGAGAAGCGCTGCGACATAGCGTTCATGAAATAAGGCATAGCTGCCTAGTGAAGTAAAATAAATAAGACCTAATCCAGCTTCTAAACCATTGAAGCCAGCAAAAAGGTTGATCATGTTAGCTGCTCCAACAACTGCTAAGGGCACTAGGAAAAGCGGATAAAAAAGCCCAAAATTGACATGACCAATAAAGGGAACTACAAGAGTAGAATTTCCAGCATTGACAACCATGAGAGGAATTGCTGCTGCCAAAGTCAGAAGAGGTTTTTGCCACTGCTTCAAGCCACCAGAAACAGAATCAGAAGAGGTCAACATCAAAAGATCATCTATGAAGCCTATAAAGGTAATAATAAACACAGTCAGTAAAGCTGCAAGGACATAAGGCAAGGAAGAAGCTGGTAACCAGGAAGGATTTTTAGTAAGGAAAGTAGAAAAAAACATGAAGGAAGTAATGCCTGCCATAAAACCTATCAAGACTGCTAGTCCTCCTGAGCGGGGAATTAAAGGAGTCTTTTCTTTATGAACATCTTTAACGACGAGATTGATTTTTCGTAAATAACGAATGAGCCAGGGAAGAACCCACAAGGTAATTAAAAATGCTAATAAAACACTAGTAATCAGGCTAAGCGGTAGCATGGTTAAATTTGGCTTAAGAAGCTATAAAAAGGTTTCTAAGAGGGTGGCTTTACACAAGAGAACAGCAAAGATTTAAATAAGAAAGGCAGAGAAAATAAAAAATGACTTATAAATATGTCGAGGGAAAAACACTCCAAGTGCTTGGCGAGTCTGAAGAGCAATTCAAAGAGTGGAAAAGAAAAGACCTTACTGTTGATCAATTCAATATGATCAAGCGATTGACAAATCTCGAAGGTAAAAAAGTTCTCGACTTTGGTTGTTTTCATGGCATGTTGACAGAAATGATCAACAAAGAAAAAAAAGCAAAATGTACAGGCGTCGATATTAATTTTATCGGTAAGCCTCCAAAGAATTGCAAGAGATATGATGGAAAACACATACCTTTCCCGGAAAAAAGTTTTGATCTGGTTATACTTATAGAAGTCGTGGAGCATTTGGAGGATATTGATGGTATATTCAGAGAGATCAACAGAGTCCTAAAGAAAGAAGGTGAAGTTATATTGACAACACCAAACAAATATTCAGTCTCATTAGTCAAGAAAGATCATCGCCATTGGAAAAATCAGATAAAGCAAGTGCTAAGATTGAAATCAAGAGAGTGTATAAGGATGTATTCCTCTCGGGGTTTGAAAAAATTGGCTAAAAAACATGGATTTACTTTGCAGATGTATGGAAGATTCAGAAAATTGCCTTTCTTAAGAAGAGGATTTATGGTTAAGTTGACAAAGAATTAAGGAAGCTTGCGAAATCTAAGAGCAATAACTTTTTTGATGAATGCTGGGACAATTTTCACTAAATTTACGCCACTAATGTTATTTTCTTGCCAAACCACAGGAATTTCTTTGATGGTGAATCCTTTTTTATGTGCGAGATATAATAATTCGCTCTCAAAAAACCAGACTTTATCTCGAACAAGAGGAACTAGCTCTTTGACAACACGTTGATTAACAGCCTTGAAGCCGCATTGAGAATCTCCAACAGGGACTCCTAAGATGGCTCGATAAATAAACAGAATATAGCCGCGTGAAATAACATAACGTTTCAATGCTCGCTTAGTTCTAGAATCAGGATGATATCGAGATCCAATAACTAAGTCATATCCCTCACGTATGCCGTCAAGCAAGGAGCGAAAGCCATGTAAATTCGTAGAAAGATCAATATCCATATAAGTATAGATGTCAGCTTTTCGTCGTGACCAAGCGCCCAGCACACCATAGCCTTTCCCAGCTTCAGGTGTATAGAGATGAGTAACTTCTTTATAGTATTTGGAGAGTTGTTTTGCTAAAGTGATCATGTGTTCTGGTTGTTTGCCATTGATAGAAACGACAATAGTCCACTTATAATCACGTAAATTTGCCCGAAAAAAAGTAACTAGCTGAGTAACACTTGCTACAAGTTCAGGTTCATTTCCATAGTAGACTGGAAGAACTATATCTACCGAAAGTGATTTTTGCATAAAAAGAGTCGAAAAATATTTCTTATAAAGATTGCTATTGTAAGGTTTTCTTGAGACCTATAGCCAAAGACACAGGTTTATGCTTGAAAGTCTGCGTTTGTTTTTTAAGGGAGTAAACGCGGTTTTGAGACATGTTCTGGAGTTGGGTGCTGCTTAAGGGAGGGGAAATATGGAAAAATTCAAGGATCAATGCCAAAAAGCGAAGA
>CAYMIM010000006.1:0-14965 GCA_964390715.1 Candidatus Woesearchaeota archaeon
ATTTTTCCAACAAAGGCGGCGACAAATTTCTTTTCAAATGGGCTAAAAAGCGATTCCCCAACTTTCTTGTCTCCAGCGAAAGAGTCTTTTTTCATAAGGAAGTTAAGTATTTGGTAAAAGAGTTATACTTTCAGAGGAAGAGATGTTCAAAATTAAGCGTATTTTCATAATGTAAAAGCATATACTGGAGTATATAAATCTTTTCTACCCCTCTAGTACCCTAAAAGAAGCTTTTAGAAGCGCTTTTAACAAATTAGCGCTATCACAACTTATCTCTATTAGACACATTCGCCTTTCTTGTTATCGCCACAGACCATGTCACTATAATGATCGCAATTAATGCTATAGTATAGAACGCGTACTGAATCATGTTGGACTCATTTCTTCCACACACGCCACCATCGCAGACAGCAGTGATGCATTCAGACCCTTCCACGCACGCTTGCTTGTCTACTTTCTGCGGCAGCCATTCATGCGACTTTCCTTCACAGTAGCTTCCTTCCTTGACTGTTCCTTTGACTATGCAAACACCTTGATAGCCGCACCCTTCTGTATTTGTGTATTGACATCGCTTTGGCGCGCCCGTACAAGTTTCTGTGGTGCAAGCCTCATTATCAACACAATCCGCTGCAGTCTCGCATTTATCCACCTGCGCGCAATCCGCGTCGCGGTCAGTGTCACATAATTTTGGACAACATTGATCTCCAGCGACACAAGCGCTTACGTCCGCGCGAATACAGCGATTAGGGAATTCTGAAGTATCGCATCGCTCTGTTGTGCAAGTATTTTTATCATCACAATCAGCATCTACGAAGCATTGGTTCTTCGCGGTTGATTGCGTTATATTCTCCATACATCGGTTGCTGTTACAAACTTGAGTGGTACCACTACATCCGCAATCCGCGCAGCAAATGCTAAAATCCTCGCCATTCTCGCATACATTGTTGCCACAATTAATATTCACTGTAACATTCAACACCGCGCGCGTTGGCGATTTTGACAGCGCAATGATCTGAATATATACTCCATTGACAAACTTTGCTTCATTGGAAGTTCTATCCTCTTCCACGTTTGTAAGCACCCCATCAACATCCACACTGATCATAGCATTTCCAATGCCCATCACTGAAATATTTTTTCCATTGAGCACAAAACTTCCCGGAATGTCAATAATTATTTTTTGCGTAACCGCATGGACCATGGTAGCCATCACTATACTAGCCAGCAATATACCAAGACCATAGGTTATTTCTCTTACAACCATTTTTTTCTCGCGAAGAACACAATCGAAGTCGCTACTGAAACAATGAGCAGTCCTGTGATAATCCAAAACGCCTGTGGATGTTCTTCTAAAGGCAATGCAACGTTCATACCGTATAAACCTGTAATCAGAATAGGAAAAGATACTAGCGTTGCTACGAGCGTAATTGATTTAACAATATTATTAATTCTGTTGGACGTATTGGTGACATAAATCTCCACGATAGAGGTCAATCTTTCTCGCAATAATTCAATGGAATCTATCGCCTGCATAAGCTCTACTTCAATTTCCGCGAACAAACCTTTCTCCCTAATAGCTGGAATTTCGTTTACCATGACAGACAAGACGTCGCGATCCGCCAAGCACGCCCTGCGAAAATAAACTATTTTCTTCTTGAGAGCAAAGACATGCGCCAACGTATGCTCACTGCATCTTTTGATGACTTCACTTTCCACATGATCTAATTCATTCTCGAACCCATCAACCGCCTTGACTGTTTCCCTGCTCAATCCATGCAACATCTTGTACAAGATTAATTCTGTGCTTTCCTTGAACAATGTCTTCATCACATCTGTAGTCATGTCCATGTCATTCAGTGATGGAATTTTCTGCTTGTGTATAGAAATGATAAATCGCTTCGCCAAAATACAGGTGACAGGGACTGTTCCTTTGCTTTCTTGAGGCATCACCGCCCTGTAAAAGATGTAAGTCAATCCTTCTTCTGTTTTTATCCTGGGACGTTCCTCTGGATCGAGACAGTGCTGCAATTCAGAAAGAGGGACTCCAAACTTCTCATGGATAGCGCGAAGCTCCTGCACATTAGGATCAACAATATCAACCCAGGTGTTAGCTTTGCCTACATTGACTAACTTGACATCCACCTCTTCTATCCTATCACCCATTAATGTCACTACACGAATCATACTTAGTTCTTTCGCAGCTCTGGGCATATATAAAGATGCTGTTTCATTATTCTTTGCGCTCCAAGAGTTCTTTAAGTTTAGCTTGTAACGCTTTCTTATCAGGCAGATAAAGTCGATATTTGGAAACAAAAAGTTTGTTAGTGATGCCTCCTAACGCATATTCCATGCTTACTTTATCCTTCTCAGCCCCAAGAATAATGCCGATAGGAGGATTATCTTCTGAGTCAGATTCTTCTTTCTTGAAATAGTTGAGATACATATTCATCTGACCAATGTCTTGATGGGTTACTTTTTCCAGTTTTAGATCAATAAGCACAAAACATTTGAGGATTCTATGGTAAAAAACAAGATCGACATAAAAATGATCGCCCTCTAAAGTTATCCTGTGTTGCCTTCCTATAAACGCAAATCCCTTTCCTAGCTCGAGTAAAAACATCTGTAAGTTATCAATTATTTTCTGCTCTAATTCTTTTTCAGAATACTGGCTTCCTTCTGGTATTTTTAGAAATTCTAAGATATATGGGTCTTTAATTATATCATTTTCATGTTCAATAATTTGTCCTTTTTGGGATAACTTTAGGACTTCTCTTTTATTCTTGCTTAACGCAATTCTATGGAATAACGCTGTACTCATTTGCCTTTTTAACTCACGGACAGACCATCTTTCTTGGATACACTGCTTTTCATAAAATGACCTTTCTAAATCATCTTCAAGCGATAAGAGATCTACATAATGACTCCAGCTTAATTCGGCAGACAGTGTCTGCCACTTCTGATACATGAGATAAAGACGCCTCATATCTAGGACATTTCTTCTACTAAATCCTCTACCATACTTCAATTTTAAATCTCTTGAAAGAGAATCTAATAACGCAGAGCCATATTCTGCTTTTTCTTTTCCTCGTTGTTCAAATTCGACGATCTGCCTGCCAATTTCCCAATACGTTTTTACTAGAATCTGATTGATAGACTGTAACGCCTTTCTTCTGCCTTCTTCAAGTATCTGTCCTATAGTCGTAAGTAAATATGTATAAGGTCGCTTCGGAGTAAGAGGATTGTTGTCGGCGCTCATAAAAGATAGAAAATGTTAAAATTGATATAGATTGCTGAGAAAAAAACGGATAAGTAACTCATAAAAACGGAACTCTCGCGGACGCTTTAGAAATAAATTCTTGTTTAAGGGAAAATTTCGGAAATCCTACGAGAGAACCAGAAAAACAGACCATATGAGAGTAAAAGAAATCTTTTTATACACTAACTTTTCTGTAGACCTATGGTCGCGTTAGAAGGATCCAATCGTCATGCTCTCAAGAAACAGCGACGCGAAGAGCGAGAGCGAGCGCGAATTGAACAACGTGTAACGCAACAGGCTAGTCATTCTTCACGCAAAACGAAAAAATATCTCCTTTTTGGTCTTGGTACTGCTCTTATTCTTGGTCTCTTGATCTTTTTCTTTACTAGTTCTGCTGGACAACCTGGACCTTATGATACTTTTGCCCAATGTCTGACAGAGAAAGGAGTTGTCATGTATGGCGCTTACTGGTGCCCGCACTGCGCGAACCAAAAGAAACTGTTTGGCAGCTCTTTTAAATACGTGACTTATGTGGAATGTGATCCTGGCGGTAAAAATCCGCAACCAGATCTCTGCCAGCAAAAAGGCGTTACTAGTTATCCTACTTGGGAAATCAATGGTGAAGTGGAAAGTGGAGAGATACCTCTACCCGTCCTAGCGGAAAAGAGCGGCTGTACCTTAGAGAAAACACCTTAATTTCACTCATCTCTTCCAGTGACAAAGATTTTTAAATAGTTTTTAAATCTAGTTTTCTATGACTTCTGACTATTTGCAAAACGCTGAAGGAAAACGCATTCTTGTAGTTGGCGATATTATGCTGGACATCTACGAATATGGTATTTCCCAACGCATTAATCCAGAATCTCCCGCGTCACCCTTACTTCACTCCCAATCTCTGGTCTCTACCTTGGGAGGCGCCGCCAATGTCGCTAACAATCTTCGCGCTTTGGGCGCTTCAGTCTCTTTGTATGGTCTTGTTGGTAAGGACGCTGATGGCGAACAGCTTGAACGTCTTCTCTCTGCCAACAATATAGAACATCATCTTTTTTCTGATGGGAGACCTACTACTGCCAAAATACGCTTTGTTGAACAGACTCGCAATCATCAAGTGCTCCGCTTAGACCGTGAAGTTATTTCTCCTCTTGCAGTACACACCCTTTTCCCCGATGTTCTTAAGCGATTTTTCCATCAAATTGTTACAGCAGACGCTGTAGTCTTTTCTGATTATGTTAAAGGAGTTTTTACCAGACCCTTTGCCCAACAGCTTCTTGATGCTTGCCACATCTATTCTGTCCCTACACTTGTTGATACCAAACCTTCCCATCTTTCTTATTTTTCTGGATGCACCGCGCTGAAACCCAATATTGAGGAAGCTGAAAAGATGACTAATCTCACTTTAGACCGTTCTTTGGGACTTCGTGAGCATCCTCAACTTACCAACCTCTGTAAAACTCTTCGGAGCGTAAGCAACAGCGATTATGCTTTTATCACCTACGGGAAGGAAGGACTTATTGGCATTGATCCTCAAGATGTTATCACTATTGCTCCCACAGCAGCACGCAGAATTTATGATGTTACAGGCGCAGGGGACACTGTCATGGCAGTTTTAGCGCTGGGATTCGCTGGGCACTATGAAACAAAAACACTAGCTCTTCCAGAACTTATGCGACTAGCGAACATCGCGGGCGGGATTGTCGTAGGAAAACCTGGAACCAGCACAGTCAGCCTTGAAGAACTTCTTTCTGCCGCCGAAACTAGCTAACGAAAGCTATATAAATTACGATTTCTGTTCACTTTCTTATGCCAGGAAAAAAGAGTGTGAAAAGATCTTCTGGAAAGAAAAAGAGACCTAATGTGTGTGAAGTTTGTTAGCTTTGAGGCTTATTGATGCAAACAGCAAAAAGACTTCACTGGCTTAGACTAGCAACTCTCTTGGGTATGCTTGTTTCCGCGTTTCTTACCTATCAGTATTATGCTCCAGCAACGACACCATCATGCACTCTAGGAGATTATTTTGTTTGTGATCTTGGCGACAACGCTTACGCCACTTTAGACAGCATTTCTCATTTTCTCTCTTCAGACTTAGGGTTGTTCTTGCCTACTGTTTCTTTACCTATACCTAACGCGCTTCTTTTCTTTGTAGCGTTTTTATTACTCTTCTTTGTCCTATTCCATACGACGCAAGGCCATTCCTCTTTTGGCATGAAGCCAGCTACCGCCTTATCTACTTTGAAAGTTATTTTTTATGTGCTTGGCGCTTATAGCGTCTTTCTCATGTATGTGGAAACGTATGTGCTTTATACACTCTGTTTGTTGTGCTTCGTGACTACGATATTGATTTTCGCGAGCCTGTGGTTCTTGGTTGGCATGTCGACTAAACAGCCTTCTTCTCGATCTGTGAAGCGAAGAAGATAAACCAAATATTAGATAACTAGAACTAATCAATTAAAACATGCATGAGGATTGCCTTCCATACCTAGAAACTCTAAATCCCACGCTAACGCATAAACTATTTTTCCTTTAGTTAAACTAATATTCTTTTTATTTAATATGGGCTCATCTTTATGACCGCAAACTGTTAATTTGTCTCCATGTCCATTTAAGAACATTAATCCTGGGTTTTCTCTAATAAGACACCTTTCTACTTGATTTCTTGTCGCTTTATCGCCTTCAAGATCAGTAATGTGAATATCTCTTGTTTTTCTTACTAATTTTAATATATCTTTAGCAAAAGAATGAAGATACTCTGTGTTTATGTCATGATGTGGTCTTGTTACCAGCAACTTTTTTGTCATATTTACTCCGCGCCATGAGCTAAGACCCACAACATCTTCATTTGGACTTTGACGACATTCTTTCCGAACTCATCTCCTTGCTCTACATGGTCAATCAGCTCTTTTACTGTTACTTCTTTGTCTCCACCTAACATTATTTTTCCTTCTGGATTTAATGTTCTAAATCTAGCTAAGACGAGTTTTTTCTGCTCATTGAATAGGTTATTTTCTGGCGTCATAGTATTTCTAACTCTTCGAGTTTTTTTAAAATTTTCTCTCCTAGTTTGGTGCTCTGATCAACCTCATTATAAGCAGCATTCCACGAATAAGGTTTGTTATCTATAATGGCTATAATCTGGGCTCTTTCAGGTTCTGGAAGATTCGCATAGACCTTTAAAAATCTCTCTTTTACTCCCATACACCTAACACGCCGATAATGCTCTTAAACTTTTCTATTCCGTTAGACAGCCATAACATCCACACTCTATCAAGCTAAACACAAACTATATAAAAAGCCACAGTACTTTTCATTTTATGACTTATCATAGTCAAGACATACAAGAGGTGCTTAGTGGACAACAGAGTTCTACTAATGGATTAAGTGATCTAGAAGCCAGAAGAAGACTTTTGGAGCATGGTGAGAATAAACTCAGAGCAGAAAGAAGAGACTCTCCCTGGAAACTTTTCTTGCGGCAATTTGGCGATACTGTTGTGTATATTCTTATTTTTGCCATTGTTATTTCTTTTCTCGTGGGAGAATATTTAGACGCTTATGTTATTCTAGCGATTTTATTTTTCAACGCTTTACTCGGATTTTTTCAGGAATATAAAGCGGAAAGAGCAATCCAACTCTTGCAGCAATTGACCACTTTAAAAGCGAGAGTACTACGCGATGGTGTTGTCAAAGAAATTCCCTCCACAGAACTGGTGTCTGGAGATATTGTTTTGCTTGAAGCTGGAGACAAAGTACCCGCAGATCTGCGTATTTTTGACGCGAACAACCTCCAAAGCAATGAAGCCGCACTCACTGGAGAAAGTCTGCCTTGCAGCAAGTTTGTCAAGACACTCCCACGACTGGTGAATTTAGCAGAAAGAGTAAATATGTTGTATTCTGGAACGATTATTGTTAGAGGGACTGGTAAAGGCATTGTTATTGCGACTGGTATGGAAACAGAATTAGGGAAAATAGCAACGATGGTGCAAGAAGTAGGTGCGCATGTCACTCCCTTGCAAAAAAAATTAAAACAATTAGGACGTTTTATTGGTTTTCTTGTTATAGGTATTTGCGCTTTTATTTTTCTCTTTGGACTCCTCAGAGGCATGGACCTTTTTTCCACACTGCTTACTTCCATTAGCTTAGCTGTGGCCGCTGTGCCTGAAGGATTGCCCGCTGTTGTCACGATCTGTCTTTCTTTAAGTGTGCAATACATGATCAAGAGAAAAGTGCTGGTCAAACGTCTGAAAAGCATTGAAACTTTGGGCAGTGTGACAGTTATTTGTTCAGATAAAACGGGAACGTTAACTAAGAATGAGATGACTGTGAAGAAGGTTTATGTCAATAATATGCTCCTTGATGTTGGTGGCTTTGGCTATAGCACTGAAGGCAGCTTTACGAGCCAAGGGAAAGACATTGATCCACAAACACTCAAACTCCTCTTGAATATCGCCGCTTCGTGTAATAACGCTACTGATACTGTTGGAGATCCTACGGAGATGGCCTTGTTGTACGCCGCGAGAAAAGGAGGCATCAAAGAAAAACTTGAACGACTGGGAGAAGTTCCTTTTGAAGCAGAGAAAAAATACATGGCGACGCTGCACAAGGGATTTACTTTTTACAAAGGCGCGCCAGAAATTATTCTTAAGATGTGCAATGGTATTATTCTCGACGGAAAAAAAAGACGCATTATTGATCGGGACAAAGCCAAGATTTTCAGCATGAATGAGTTGATGGCGCAGGGAGCACTTCGTGTTTTGGGCATGGCAATCAAGCAAGATGATACTACTTATTTTGTTGGTTTAATGGGCATGATTGATCCTCCAAAAGAAGGCGTCAGAGAAGCTATGGCTTTGTGCAAACAAGCAGGCATCAAGGCTGTTATGATTACGGGAGATCATCCACTCACCGCTGAAGCTATTGGCAAGCAAATCGGGTTTGAAGGACAAGTACTCAGTGGACCAGAATTAGAAGCCGCGACCGAAGCAGACATGCAACAACTGGTGAAAAAATATACGATGTATGCGCGCGCGTCTTCCAGTCATAAAGTCAAGATCTTGAAAGCACTGCAAGCGAATGGAGAAATTGTCGCGATGACTGGCGATGGACTAAACGACGCGCCCGCATTGAAGAACGCTGATATTGGCGTCGCGATGTCGCTCAAAGGAACGGATGTGAGCAGAGACGCCGCGGACATGATACTTACGGATGATAATTTCTCCTCTATTGTCTCCGCTGTCGAGCAAGGACGCATTGTCTATGACAATATTAAGAAATTTGTGAACTATCTTTTGAGCGCGAACGCTGTGGAAATTGGTGTGATCGTTGGCGCTTTACTCATAGGCATACCTCTACCCTTGCTACCTTTGCAAATTTTATGGCTGAATTTGATGACGGACAGCTGGCCCGCTCTAGCACTTGCTGTTGACGCGCCGAGTGATGATGTGATGAAACGAAAACCAAGAAATCCCAAAGAACATATTATTACGGGATTAAAACAGAACATTATCTACACGATGATTGTTGGTACTGTTTTAATTTTAGGCGTTTTTATCATTGAATATGAAGCAGGTCAAGACTTGACTGAAGTGCGAAGCATCGCTTTAACGACGTTGATTCTCTTTGAGATTTTACGCGCGTATAATTGTAAATCTTCGAAACCCTTTACGAACTTATTTTCGAACAAGTGGCTGCACTTCGCCGCGCTGCTCTCTATAGGCATGCATGTAGCTTTATTGTATACTCCTTTCCTGCAGACCGCGTTTAAGGTTGTTCCCTTGACTTTGTTTGACTGGATACAGAGCATAGGCATGGCAGCTCTCGCGTTTATTGTTTTAGAATTCTCTAAGCTGTTTATGAAGAATAATCATAAACAAGAACTATAAAAAAAAGAAAAATTAAGGCTTGACTATTTTAATTCTGTCTGCTAGTTTGTAACCAGCTTGTGTCTCAGCATGGAAATAGGTATCTCCATCTAAATCATGATTATAATTGCCCCAAACTCCTTTAACACTACCAAGACCTATAGCCGCGCTTAAAATTCCGAGTCCTATATTTTTTGAAATTTTGTTCATTGTTTTTTGCCCCCTTGTTATTTTTTAGTTCGCTTCATAATTATAAAGTTATTGGAGAGGCAATCTTTAAAAATCCTCATCAACTGGTAGTACTTATGCGCTACGCACGACAAGAGCTGTACAAGAACATTGGGAAACAAGGACAGATTAGACTTAGCAAAAGCCATGTTGTAATTGTAGGTGTGGGCGCTTTAGGCAGTGTTGCCGCTGATTTACTGTGTAGAGCGGGCGTGGGAAAAATAACTTTGATTGATCGTGACTATGTTGAAGAGCATAATTTGCAACGACAAGCACTTTATACAGAAGCAGACATTGGACAACCTAAAGCTGTAGCCGCCTTGGAGCATCTCAAAAAAATTAATTCTGGAATACAAATAGTGAGCCATGTGACTGATCTTTCTTATGAAAATGTTTCTTTGCTTCAAGGAGATGTTGTTGTGGATGGGACTGATAATATGGAAACTCGATTTTTGATCAATGAATATTGCAAAAAAAATACTCTTCCCTGGGTCTATGGATCTGGTATTCGTGATGAAGGCTATGTGAAAGCATTTGTTCCTCGGGGAGCTTGCTTCCGATGTGTGTTCGGACCCGTCAGTGGCTTAGAAACTTGTGACACCAGTGGTGTTGTGAACAGTTTAACGCATGTGATTGGCAGTTTGCAAGCGTCTTTTGTGTTACAGTTGCTGCTTGGAAAAAAAGTCTCTGGAGATTTAGTACATATCGATATTTGGACGCCAACCTTTGAGCAATTAGCTGTCAAAAAAAATACCTCTTGCCCTGTATGTAAAGGAACGTATGATTATCTCTCGGGAAAACATCAAACGCCATTGCTTAAATTCTGTGGCTCTTCGCATTATCAGATTCGTGGACAACCTCTTTCTCTTCAGATATTAGCAAAACGACTCAAAGGATCAAAAAACTTTGGCAGCTGTCTTCGCTTTGGACCGTTAACGATTTTTGCCGATGGCAGAGCATTGATTCGAGCGAAAAACGAGACCGCAGCACGTAGCTTGTACGCACGATATATGGGAACATAAGATTTATAAGTTCTTTCTGAAGCTTTTTTACTATGGCTAAATACAAGATCATCTTTGATCGCGAATTATGCATTGGCGTTCTAGCGTGCGCTGGAGTCGCTGAAAAATTCTATAAAACAACTCCTGATGGCAAAGTCGACCTCATTGGAGGAAAGAAAAACCCAAAGACAGGTAAATGGGAGCTTATTATTGATGAGAAGGAATTAGATGTCAACAAAATGGCAGCAGATGTATGCCCTGTCCTAGCTATTATCATTGAGAAAATGGAATAATACTGTTCTTCTATGGAAATCCTTTTATAAGTGTGGCGCGCTTGTTGCTCTATGCAGAAAACTATCTTTACTATCAAAGGCATGCATTGCGCCTCCTGCGCTGGTCCTTTGGAGCAAGAACTGAAAAAAATCGTGGGCGCGCAGACCGCGAGGGTCAACTATGGCACTGAGCAAGCGATGGTAGAACATGATGGAAGAACTTCGTTTCAAGATTTTCAAAAAGTAGTACATCACTTAGGCTATCAGGCATTCCGCCACGACACGGAAGAATACCATCACGATATTCGTCTCGCGGATCTGCGCCGCCTTAGAAAATTGCGGTTGAAACTTATTATTGGCATTCTCTTCACGATTCCTGTTCTTCTTGGGAGCTTCGCTGAGCTCTTTTCTTTTGTTCCCAGTTTTTTAACTAACGCTTATGTCTTACTCCTTCTAACACTTCCTGTCCAATTTTACGCTGGCTTAGACTTTTATCGAGGATTTTGGTACGCACTCAAACGAACAACCGCTGACATGGATACCCTGATAGCTTTGGGAACAAGCGCCGCTTTCTTGTATAGCTTCTTAGCAACTTTTTTCCCTAGTTTTTTTCCATCACCTTATGGAGAAACTCTTTTGTACTATGACACCGCCGCTGTCATCATCACGTTGATTGTTCTTGGCAGATACTTAGAAGCTGTAGCTAGACGCAATACCTCTGACGCGTTACGCACCTTGATGCAATTGCAGCCAGCGCTGGCAACAGTGATCAGGCATGGCAAACAGATGGAAGTTCCTTTGAGTGAAGTAGTTGTGGGAGATTTATTATTAGTCAAACCTGGACAAAAAGTTCCTGTGGATGGCCTTGTTGTTGGTGGCAATTCCTCTGTTGATGAGAGCATGATCACTGGAGAAAGCATACCTGTGGAAAAAATGAAAGGCATGAAAGCGATCGGGGCGACTATTAACAAAGAAGGATCGTTCCAGATGAAAGCAACCGCAGTTGGCAAAGACACCCTCTTGTCTCATATTATATCTATAGTTCAGGAAGCGCAAAGCAGCAAAGCGCCCTTACAACGACTGGCAGACAAAGTCGCGAGCATATTTGTCCCCGCTGTCCTCATGATCGCCATTGTCACGTTTATTATCTGGTGGTGGTTTGGACCTAGTCCCGCGTTCACGTTCGCTGTCTTGAATTTTGTGGCTGTCTTGATTATCGCTTGCCCCTGCGCCTTGGGATTAGCAACACCTACCGCCATCATGGTAGGCACGGGAAAAGCCGCGCAACAAGGCATTCTGATCAAGGGTGGAGAAACTCTGGAAACTATCAGAAAAGTGGATACTATTATTTTTGACAAAACTGGAACATTGACGAAAGGAAAACCTGTGGTAACTGATGTCATCGCTTTCCAGGGCGATGAAAAAACTGTGTTGAAATTTGCCGCCATGGCTGAAAAACATTCTGAGCATCCTCTAGCACAAGCGATTATCGCTTATACAAATCACCATGAAATTGTTATTCCAGAGCCTCACGCTTTTCAAGCTTATCCTGGCAAAGGCATTGTCGCTAAATACTTAGGGAAGAAAGTCGCTGTAGGCAACAGACGACTGATGCAAGAACAAAGCATTCCTCTTGAGCATTTGACAACACGATTACACCAGATGGAGTCCAGTGGAAAAACACTTATCATTGTCGGCATCAATAACCTAGCTGTTGGTGTGATTGCTATCGCTGATGTACCGAAAGAATACGCTGGGGCCGCGGTTGCTAGCTTACAACGATTAGGAAAACAAGTGCTCATGATCACTGGAGATAATGAGTTTACAGCGCAGGCAATCGCCCGTGACTTGCATATCACTAGAGTTATCGCGAATGTCTTACCTCAAGACAAAGCACAAAAAGTCAAAGAACTCCAAGCACAAGGACATGTTGTCGCCATGGTTGGCGATGGGATTAATGACGCTCCCGCGCTAGCGCAAGCTGATGTAGGCATAGCCTTGGGATCGGGCACTGATGTCGCGATGGAAACTGGACAAGTTGTGTTAATTAAGAATGATTTACGCGACGTTGTTACCGCGATAGACTTAAGCATGTATACGGTCAAAAAAATCAAGCAGAATCTCTTCTGGGCGTTTATTTATAATATTGTTGGCATTCCTGTCGCCGCCGGCATCTTGTATCCCTTTACAGGATTTTTGTTAAACCCTATGATCGCTGGAGGAGCTATGGCTTTGAGCTCAGTGAGTGTTGTGTTAAATTCTCTAAGCATGAAATTGTATAAGCCAAAACTTTAAGCTTTATTCTAGAAAATATTCTTATTTTTCAAAGTACTCGCGATAGAGACGCTTCCCACAGGGATGCTGTACCGCACGAAGAAGAGTCATATTTTGTACCAACTGATCTAAAGATTCCATCTCAATCTGATTAACTCTTGTTCCACTGATATTTAGACTTTTACCTAGCGTATCTAATGTCTGCCCTTGTAAACGAGCTAAAAGTATCTCTTTTTCACGTTCTTCAAGATTGTTCATGAGAAAATCGAGATCTTTGCGAAGCATATCTCGATCATCTTCTCTCTCTTCTTCTGATCTCTCTGGAACATTCTTCAACGCTTTTATTCCGAGGTTTTTCTTCCCACATAGTTTTACACCCGCATCAAGAAATTCATCCTTATATCCCCTATCTGAAAAAGCTAGCTTCTCTATTTTCCTTGCTTCCGCTGCTGAGAGTTCATATCGACAAAGTGTTACCATCTTTGCTACTGGAGCTCCCTTAATCTTAAAAGGAGCGAACTCATAAGCCAAACTACGCCAGATACCATTACTGATAGACTTATGGAAAAAACTTAAAGCCTGATTGGTAGCATATTTTGGATCATGTTTTTGCTGCGCTTTTAACACCCCAATCATTCCTTCTTGTTTCATATCTTCGCTGGAAGGAACTGGAAGACCACTTCTCTTAATACGATAGCATATCTTAGAAACAATATACGAGACGAGAGGCCGAAAATCTTCAGCAGGCACATCATTTGGAGCTGATCTTCTTGTGATTGCATCATAAAGCGCAATTTCAACTTTTCCTCCATAGACTGTCCCTCGAAGATTATCGATGGTTCTGCTTTTCCGCACTTCTTCACGCGTCAAATTTGGATGAATAAGAACATATTCTCTGAAATCTGCTTTTCTTCTCTCGACTTCTTCCAGTGCTAGAAAATGTCCACTCCTCTTTTCGATTGTATCAACTGCAGTCATTGTGTTTTCTTCCCTAGATTTCCTTCAAAAATAGCTCTTACTTTTTACTTATACTTATAGATTTTTCACATAGACATCTACCATGTGATCACTGGTACTATCTTTTAGTCTTTCTTCTTGTACTCTTTCATACCCATACTCGTCTAACTTTTTAGCGATAGATCCCATAAAGAAAAGATTTGCAGCTATAAGCACCTTATCTAAGCCCATATATATCTTTCTTCGTTGCTCTTGACTGGATACCAGAACTACACGGCCATCATTACTTATAGAACAACTAACGTCTGGAATCCCATTACCTCCCAGCTTCATAGAAAGTTCAGTACATTGGACTCTTTTGTTGGCTTGGTCTGGCAAAGCTACTCTTTTAACGCTGTATTCTGCTACTAATCCTCTGTTTAGAAAATTATCTGTAACTAAATCCTGCAGTATAGTAAACAGGCTTTGCGCTGGTGGACGTGGGGTCATTGTTTTTGTTATTACTCCATGATGGTATATGTGGCATATATTTATAAGGTTTTCTGTCTCTCGTTTAGCAACGCTTAAAAGCATGCCTTCTCTTTTCTTTTTTATGAAGATTTCTGTGCTGATTGAACGAACTAACGACAAACAAATAATCACTCTGCCAGGGAAGGCACAAGTGAAGGATCTTTTAGCGAAGCTTTCTCTGAATCCTGTGACTGTTTTAGTGACGAGAAACAAAACTGTTGTTATTGAGCAAACTCCCCTTAAAGACAAGGACGCAGTCAAGATTTTGTCCGTTGTCTCTGGCGGCTGATTTTTTCAACGCAACTCTTTTATACTCCTCTCTTGTCTGGTTTTCTGATTCTTGATGACTCACTCAGAACTTCCCTTTAGAGAACTAATAAAAGTCTTAGGCAACGCAGGCATACCGGAACGTCTTGGTCAAAATGTCCTTGCCCAAGGCATCAGGCAGGTTAATGATCTCTATGATCTTCTTAAACAACGAGAACCTTCTCGTGTATTAGGCTTAGCAGATGATATGTCCAATACCGTTCCTTATAACGCGCTTGGCAGCGTTTATTCGTTTCTCGCTCCAACAATCCAAAGGCCTTTATTAGGAGCTCTTCTCTCGCGATTTGA
>CAYMIM010000007.1:0-31418 GCA_964390715.1 Candidatus Woesearchaeota archaeon
AAATTACCCTTCACATAGACTTTTCTCTGATTATCGATGTTTTCACGGCTGACAATAATAATTTCTGGACGCGAAGATTCAAGCTCTACTTCATATTCAATCCCCTCAATAAAAAAACGCAATTTATTCGCGACAGGAGCAGGCATATTGAGCATGCAACTGGAGAAAGCACTCGTTGGGACATTACTTCGGACAGGAAATCCAGCAACCACTATATTGGCATCTAAACGCTGATAGCATCCAGGTAATTTTTCTTTTCCTTGCGGAGCTGCTGGCACACGAACTTCTGTATCCAAATAATTTCCCATGTATACCTGATTGTTGTTGATGAACGCATAGATGATGCCGAAGTCAGGATTTTTTGTTTTCGCGTAGGAAGAGAAGACAATCGTGAACTTGAGAAACTCTGTGGGAATATCTGTGACTCCTTTTTCCAAAATACTGTTCATGAACTTCGCGCTTTCGACTTCGTAGTTTTTCGCCAAAGACTCAAAATCATCATCAACGACAGTCTCTTTGACGATGTTGGTTTCCGCCACTAACAAGAAGATAATGAAGCCTAGAATAATAGCCGCTAGCAAATAAATTTGACCTCTTTTGTTCATTGTCTTATCTATAGGAAATCTTCGTGCAGTGATCGTTTAGTACTTTCACCGCGAACATCTTCCTGCATGATCGTTGCAACCTGATTTTTTGGATAATTACTGAGTACCCAAGCTAGCTTGATGAACGCTGTCTCAGGAAGCAGATCTAGATAATCTCCCAAGATTCCTTTCTCTTTCAAGACACGCCCTGTCGAATATACATTCATAGTAATTCTTCCGAAAAACGCTTGTGATGTCATGACTACTGGTATTTTTTTCGCTAGCTTCTCTATCGCCTTGAGAACTTTTTCATGCTCTTTGGTTTCCTTGTCAATGACGTTGATAGGAAAATGACCCATGCCAGTGCCTTCCAAAATAAGTCCATGAAACGTCGCGTATGCTTCTACTTCTTTGGCAAACATATTGGGATGAGCCTTGAGGATGCCTATTTTGAGATCTTCCTTGAAGAGTTTGAGCGCTAGTTTTCTGGATTTATCGACTTTCTTATAGTGCTGATTGATCCAGGTGATTTTTCCCTCTTTGGTGATACGAGCGAATGGTCGAGCATTGACTGCTTTGAACGCATCTCTTCTACTGGAGTGCATCTTTCGTGTTTTGGTCGCTGGAAGAAGCACACAGGATTCATCGTTACTGGTTTCGTGCATGCAAATGCCTACTTCTCCAAAATCTGACTGCGTCATAAAACGAATTGCGGACAAGAGATTTAACGCCGCATCTGAACTGCCTCGATCTGAAGAACGCTGGCTTCCGACTAAGATAACAGGAATAGGCAAGTGTTCTAAAGCGAACGATAAAGCAGCGGATGTGTAAGCAAGAGTATCTGTACCGTGGGTGACAATAATACCATCAACACCTTCCTTGATTTCCTTCTGGATTTCTTTCGCTAAAATATTATAATGGGCGAAGCGCATATCTTCTGAGAACATATTTCTGATGAGACGAGAACGAATGTTAGCAACTTCTTGGAGTTGTGGATATTTAGCAACGAGCTCTTCTGGCGTGAATCGAGGAACGACTGCACCTGTCTGATAATCAATTTCAGAAGCGATGGTACCGCCTGTGTGAAGAATAGCAATGGTTTTGAATCCTGGTCTGCGCTCTATTTTTTGTGGCTTTGTCTTCTCTTGGACAACTCTATTTTTTTCTTTTTTGACCGCGGTTATGGATTTTTTATTGATCACGATGTTGTATCCAGACTTCATTTTCAACACGATATTTTGCGCATCTGGAGAAGGCATGACTACACCTGTATACTGCTGCTCCTTAGTTGTCAGCAAAACAGCATCACCAGGCTTACAATCGTCTTTTTTAGGCATGGAAGTGTCAAGAACAGCAGGTTAATTAACTATTTATATAGTAGAACATAATCATTGGACAGAAAGAATGTTTATATACTAGTTTCAATTATTAAAAAGAATTATCGTTTGATTTCAATCCTTGGTGGGAAAAATCAAAACTTATTATTTCAACTTGGCGGTTGAAACACATTATCAATTGTGAACCTCGAAATTGGCGTTTCTTAGTTCGTAGTGAAACTTGTTTTCTTAAAACTTACATCATGAGTCAGTAAGTCTTTGTTTCTTAGAGAGCACGATGCTCTACTACCATATAAATATTATGGTGATCGAGAATATACAAAAAACAAAGGAAAAACAAAACAACCTGGGGATACAAGGGGGAAAACGCTATGGAAAGTCTCATTTCGGATGCAATGAATAACATGCCTTCAACAAAAGAAGGTCTTAAAGTAGGACAAGCAAATATCACTGTTATAGGATGCGGTGGAGGCGGAAACAATATGGTTTCATGGCTTCATAAGAAAGGCATCAATGGCGCGAATATTATCGCGATCAATACTGATCTTCAACATTTGAACATCAGTGAAGCAGATCACAAAGTCCTTATCGGTCGCGAATTGACCAGAGGATTAGGCTGTGGTGGATATCCACAAAAAGGTACTGAAGCAGCCAAAGAAAGTCTGCATGAACTCAAATCACTCTTAAAAGATTGTGATATGGCATTTATCTGCGCTGGCTTAGGCGGCGGTACTGGTACAGGTGCTGCTCCAGTCGTAGCTGGACTAGCAAGAGAATCTGGCGCTATCGTTATTGGAACTGTTACTATGCCCTTCAATATTGAACGCGCAAGAGTTGACAAAGCTGAATTTGGTTTACAACAACTGAGAGAAGCTTGTGACACTGTCATTGTTATTGACAACAATCGATTAGTGCAGATCGCAGGCAATTTACCTATCCAGCAAGCATTCGCAGTCGCCAATGAATTAGTGTCGACTATGATCAAAGGTATTGTAGAAACTATCGCAGTGCCTTCCCTAGTCAACCTAGACTACGCTGATGTCCGCGCTATCATGACTAATGGTGATGTAGCGGTTATCGGTATCGGTGAAAGTGACACAGACGCGCGCGTGGAAGAAGCAACACGAAGAGCATTAACGAATCCACTCTTAGATGTGAGCTACCAAGGCGCGACAGGCGCTTTGATTCATATCTCTGGCGGACAAGACTTAACGCTCGACGAAGTGAACAAGATTGGTGAAGTTATCACTGAATCTATGGACGCGGACGCAAACGTCATCCTGGGAGCAAGAATTGATCCTAAGATGGATGGACGTGTCAGAGTCATGACCATCATGACTGGAGTGACCTCACCTTATGTTATGGGAAGAAGCTCCTCCAAGAAACAATCTGCAACAAAAGAGATGGCTTTAGGCGACGACCTAGGAATCGATATGATCGGTTCTTCAGTGCCTGTCAGCAGACCTAGACAACGCATCTTTTGAAGCGAGACTAACGCTCAAGGGCAACCCCCCAAATCAATTGCCCTTTTGACTCTTGCTGATGCCCATCTCTTTCTAAAACCGGGCATCGGCTTTTTTTTCTTTTTTTTCAATAACTTTTTATAGTATTCTTCTCTCTTTTAGTCATGACACGGATTCTTGTTTTTGGACCAAGCACTACCTATGGAGCATGGGATATTGAAGGCGGTTGGGTGCAGCGATTACGTCGTTATCTAGATGAAAAGCAGTTAGCAGAAAAAATTGACTTTGTTTCTCTATCAGAGACTTCTCCGATCAAAATGTCCATGCATTCACAGCATAACCGCCGATAATAACAAAAGTACACTTCCTGATCTCTTTTAATGTTTCAAAGATTTCTTTTTCCCTAAGCTGCAGCCGCTCCATATTTCTCCCTCATATACTTATAGGCATACGCGTAGATGCTATTCGCTTTCGCGATTTTTCTAGCTTCTTTTAATGGTTCTACCATCATTCCCTCTTTTTCTTCACTGTCTATTTTTTTGCTAGGAATTAAAATCACAAATTCTCCAATAGTCGAGCCAGCCTTTACATAATTCGGAACGCGATGTTTATTAAAGAACGCCCTCCAATAAGCTATATCCTTCTTCAAAATTCTCATGTAATACGGTGATTTTTCTCTTCCTCTTTGCATATAAGCATGGTCTGACCATATCTCAACCGCTGACAATCCAGTAAACGCATAGGGCTTCCTAGCTTCTTTGATAATCTGAGGCAACTTAAACTCCAATAATCCCTTAAAGATTTTTTCTGGATTCACGCATTGATATGTATTTTTGGACACTTTCTTTATCCAGCCGGCGTTTATCAACAATGAGAATATCTTTTTTTTCATACTCTGTCCCACTATCCAATCTAAGGCTGACTGGCTAAACTCTTCTTTCAAGCCGTGCCTTGAGAAAAACAAAGCATATGCCCTTAATCCGAAGTGTGGTATCTCGGTATACATAGTTACCTAATGGGTAACCCTCTGTTTAATGGTTTCTCTTCGCTGTACATATGAGTATAGATCCTGTGACATTGAAACCAAGTAACTAAATACGACATAAACACAAGACTTAAATACTCCTCTCATTATAGTGATAGTATGGATATCGAGACTTTAAACCCTTATGTTATCAAGATTTTGATAGCCGCAAGAGAACAAGATAGCATAAGCGCAATTGCTCAAAGGATAGACTTGTCCTATGGATGGACCTATAAATGGGTTAAACGATTAATACAAGAGGGCGTGTTCAAAGAAAAATGGAAGGGAATTATTTTGCAAAAAAACAATAAGTTTTATCGAGAGACGTTGGATTTTGTCAAGGAGCATGTGAGCAAACATTCTTTCTTCTATACAGTCTTGCCATTATTTGGAATATCTTATTGTTTCACCAAAACAGACGCTGTTTATATATGGACTGAGGGCGGCTATAATATTGCCAGATATAAATCATTTTATCCTATTTTTATCAAAATCAAAGCGGAAGATTGTCCCACCTTCTTATGGTATTGCAAGAAGTTACATTTACCCATAAACGCCAAGAAAGGAGTTTTCTATTCTCCAGATATTGTACCTACATTTTCTTGTGCGCAAAAAGGAAATTACGCCGTAGAACCATTACAAGAAACTATCCGCTTCATGAGGAAGTATATTTATAATTTTGAGCCGGCGTTAGAAATGATCGATGAATTGTACAATACCGGATTAAAAGCAAGATATAGAGAAATAAAGACCTGACATGAAAGACCTCATACAAAAAGAAAACGCGATATTCGCAATTCTGCAGAAATTTGTAGACGCAAATTTAGATTTTATCCTAGTCGGCGGTTATGCGGTCTCCGCATTTAAGCATCGATTTTCCGTAGACGCGGATATCGTATTGCAATCTCGAGACTTTGAGAAATTTGCATTCCTGTTAGAGAAGGATGGCTTTCAAAAAACCAGAGAAAAATCACTTGAAAATACCTATTCCTCAAAATTTGTACGTTATGAAAAAGACAGCGCGAGTATAGATATGATGATTGACGCATTGGCGTCGCGAGCAACAAATCCTCATTTAGCTATGATCTCTTGGCTAACCACTCCCAGCAAAGAAAAATTATCGGCATTGAAAAAGAAATATCAGCAGTGATTCCAGCGAAAGAATTATTGATAGTCATGAAGCTTCATGCTGGAAGACTGACGGATTTTAGAGATATCGCAGCCTTAGCAAAAGGCACGAGTCTTGCCCTCATAAAGAAATTTCTATTTATCGGCGATATTGTCGTAGTGAATATTCATCTGAAAAAACTTGAATCGGTCATTAAAGACAAGCACTTCGTAGACTCCTTCAAAGGAGTATTTATGGAGAAGAAATTTGACATTGACCTACATCAGGTTGAGCGTATAGCACGATTATCCAAAGATACTCAATACGCATCGAATGCACTCTAAGTCTTTTTTAGATTTTTGATGTCTTCGATTGTAATCCAAGCAGCTTGCGCACCATATCCTTTCTTGTCAATAGCAAAGGGTGGTATCTTCTGCACATTTTTCAAGAATACTAAAGTACAATAGCTTTTATCTACTAGTTGAGGAATTGCATCGAAAGTCATACCAACTTGTTTTCCATAGTTCTGGATAATATCTCTAAGTTTTTCTTCTGTGAGTTGATCGAAAAATAAGACTTCTTGGACTGTCGCTTTTGCTGTTACTGGTTTGCCTGTCTCTTTGAGATATATTACATCTCCTTTGGCAATCTTCTGATAAGGAGTTCTTCTTTGCTTGTACCAGCGAGACTCTATAGTCTTTTCACCAGTAAGAATCTTCTCTAACCATTTCTTTTTGAGAATCGCTAGGTGTTCCATGTTACTTGATATCCTTCACTAAAATGGTTTCTAGTTTTTCATTGTATAAAGGTTCTTCTCCATCTTTTCTAAAACCTGTTCGTTCAGCTGCTTTAATGAAAGGTATGTTGGAAGTATGAGCATCTACTATGATTCTTTGATATCCTTTTTCTCGTGCATATTCTTCTACAGCAACCATTAACTTTGTAAAAATTCCTTTTCCGCGATAGGGAATATCTACTCTGCAATTTTTAACCTCTAGTATACGCGGCTCTTGCTTATGCGTTTGAAAAATTACATTGGCAAGAATAAGTTCGTTTGTTCTTGCTACTAAAGCATGTTTAACTCCTGCTTGCAGTTCTTGTAAGCATTTTTCCACCCAAGCATCATAATTAGGATAGTCGAGGGGCTGTGCTTTAATAAATGCGTAGAGACGTTTTATCTCTCCAGGATCAGTTACTAATGCAATTTCTGCATGAATTAGTTGAAGCATAAACTAGCAGAGAGTCTATCCTTTATCTATTTATTCATTAAAATTATCTCTACATAAAAAACTATAAGAACATCGACTTAATAATCTGACATCAACTAGTCACCTTCTGCATATGCTTTGAGCACTGCAAATTTATCACTTGTTGCTCTTTCATATGCTGTCTTCAGGAGTTCTGCTTGTGCTAAGCTGAGAGGATCATAAACTAATATTGTTCTTTCTGGAGTTTGTACTTTTATTAGCACTTTCGTTGCAAGAGATGGAAATAAATCATGATGAAAATATGCTGTCGCTGGATCGGTGACATATAAAGTCTCTTGACCTACAGTCCGGACTGCGTCTTTTCCGATACTTGCCGCGAAAAGTTCTTTGGTTAATTCTACGAGCGTTCGATGGTTTCTTAATGCTACTGGCACTTCTGCTTGTTTTTGCTCTTGAGTCATAGGAATTCTTTCTGTTATTTGTTTATAAATTTTCTTATTGAGATTTATTACTCAGACGCGACAGAAAAAAAGAAAAAATAAAAGAAAAAGAATTAATTATCGCTCGCAACATCATACAAAGCACGCAACGCAACGATCGCTGCAGCTGGCGCAACAAAGACAACAACATTACTTACATAAGGCGCCAATGCACTCCATACTGTATTAAGCCCTTGGGCACTGACTAAAAAAGCAATTGCCGCTACCAAGAACAGGTGAGCTTCTTTGCCTGTGACATTTAAGAGACCCACAATCAATCCCAATACCGCTAATACCCAGATAGTTGTTTCGCCCGCTCCTATAAAGCCCATCACTACCGCGATGATGAGACCGAGCACAAACGCCCAACTTCCTACTTTTTGCATCATTTCAGCCATGTGTTCTACCCCCGTAGATTTTTTTACAAATAATTACTCTGAATTCTCTAAGATGCTCTCTTTAAAAAAGGTTGTGGTTTTTGTCCTCACTGTAGAATAACCAAACTTATTTAAAAGGCTCATTTCTGAGATTATTTCATGAACAAAGTTTCCACAACATACAAAGATCCCGATGCGCGTTACTTCGTTTTTGAAGGAGCAGATGGTACTGGAAAAACTACACAGGCAGGTATGCTTGCAAAGCATCTCGAAAGTCTCTTGGGTACAGAGCGTGTTCTTTTAACATCACAACCATGGCTTGAAGGTAGATATGGACGTTTTATTTCAAAACTTTTACCCAGAAAATCTCATTTGAAAGGTGCAGAATTATTGCAATTGTATGTGGATAATTGTATGCATCATTTAACAAATATAGTAATTCCTGCTTTGGAACAGGGCAAAGTTGTTGTGCAGGATCAAAGTTATTATAGAACTCTCGCTTACCAAAGCACCCAAGGTACATCCATTGAAAGCATTGTTGTAGCACATAAAGACATGGAAGTTGCTGATCAAGTGTTTATTCTTCGGAGATCTGGAATACCCGATGAGCAACGCGAGATTGCAGAGCATTTCAACCAAATGGGAACTTGCTTTCCTGAACATCCTCTCTCTTTTATTGATGTAGAAGGCACTGCATATGAAGTACATGGTCTGGTTAAACAAGTACTCCAATCAGACGTGAAGCATCTTCTTTCCACTATACCTTTGTTAGTCGTTCAAAATAGAATTTTTGATGCTTTGCAAAAATCTGGTCGTGGTGGCGTTATGAGAGAAGTCGCGAAATGGCGAGGCGATGATAGGTATGGTATTATTATTCACCAGGTCGCTTGCATCTTGGGTCAGCATGGTTTGTCTCCCTAAGAACACTAAAAATTTTAAGATAAATGAGGCTGCTCGGATTTGAACCGAGATCTCAGCCACCCCATGGCTGAATCGTAACCAGGTTGGACTACAGCCCCGCGCTTTTATTTTAGTATTGCCTGAATTCTTTCTATAAAAGCGTTTACATCTTTCTCGAGCGCTTCTGTAATCGCCTCAAAGATTATTTCATCATCGACATCCCCATATTGATGCGCTATGATGTTTTTCATTCCTTTCGCGTTCTTGAGTCTTTTTGTGAGATCTTCGTCAATGATTTTGTTTTCATGAAGAATAGTAAACGCGCTACTGTCATCCTCAGGTATCCTTAATTTCTTCATTTTTATGGTTAAGAAGGCCATATCAGTTACCGCCTCAACTATCTTCTCCACATATCTCTCACAAGCAGCTTTCTTTTCCAAGTTTGCCTCGTATTCTCGCAGATTTTCTGGAGCTATTTCTTGCAGCTCTTGTAAATAGCGCTCTACCTCGTTTATTTTGTCTGTTATTCTGCTCACGCTTCTACTCCAAATGTATGCCGCATCCTGATAAAATAATCATCGTCTTTCAGATATTGGATGGAGAATTGTAGAGAGTCATGCTCTTTCCCGTAATAAAGAACTTTATGATTTCTCGCGATCGTCCTCTTAATTTTTTGTGGGAGCGTGTTAAATACCTGTATATCTATTTTTTCCGAAAGCTGACCTGAGATTCTTATTCTGAACGCAGTCGCTTCTTTTACAGAGATATCTTTCTTGAAAACCACGCAGATATCAATGTCAGAACGTTGGGTGAAAGAATTGTCCGCGAACGATCCAAAGAGAAGGATTGCCTTGATACTGTCATGTGTTTCATCTTGAAGTATGATATCTACCACTTTGGCGATGAGATTTTTATTTTCCTGATTTTTCTTTAACGCGAATTCTTCCTGGAACACCGCCAATTCTTTAACACATTCTAATTTTGGCTTTATGTCTCTGCTGAGCCTATTTCTTTCTGATTGCGTCAAAGACATGCCCGCTAGTTGCTTTTTCATGATCTCTATTTCCCTTTTCCCAAATAACTTTCTTATTTTTCTTTCATCCTGTAGGAATGTTGTTAGTAACATAATAACCTTCATTATGATTATTATAACCTAAATTCTGGTTATATTTAAATCTTTCGCTATGCATTCTAGCAAGAACCTTCCTATTACCTTATCTTTATCGTTTGAACCAATGCTTCATTTTTTCTAGCGGTGTGTGTGGAGGTCTTGACTCTTGCTGCATACCAGCGCCTGTCGCTTTCTCCAAGACTTCACCGACTTTAGCACCATATTTGCTCAAAGGGAAGAAAGATTTTTCCACTATGGTTTTTCCATGCTCTTCGAAGAATGTGACACGATCCACAGGAATTCTGTCTAACCCCTGCTCAATCTGATCTCCATAGCCGATGGTAATAATCATTTCTGGCGTGATATTGTCTGGTATCTTGAGAATTTTTGCCAAGGCATACTCATCAAACGAGCCTACCCAACAGCTATGCAACCCAACATCCGCAGCTTTTACCATAATATTCTGACCAGCGATTGCGCACGCTTGCGAGGCATAGAGTTTTCCTTTTCTCGAGAACATGTCAGTGACTTTTTTGACATCATTACAGACGACGATATGCACTGGAGCGCCACGCATCCACTCTTGACGATGACAAGCAGAGGCAATTTCATTGCGTTTTTGCTGATCACGGACTACAATAAAGTTCCAATTTTGCAAGTTTCCCGCGGAAGGAGCATAAGTTCCAGCCTTGAGCATCTCGCCAATCAATTCAATAGGCACTGGCTTTTCCAGATAGGATTTGCAGCTTCTCTTTTCCACCAAACACCTCTCGAGATCCATAGTACATACTCTTTTTGTCGTGGTATAAAAAGATTGTTATTTATTCGCGGTTATGACACTATTCTTATATAGGAGCAGAGTTTCTTCTTCATCATGGGAAAACAAACTAGGGCGCATCATCATCTCTTCTTTCTAGTTGTTTTGATTATCTTGCTCTTAGCGTTTTTCGCCTCTGGCATGCATAACGGATTACCTCCTCCACAAAAGCCAGAGATTCAACATCTGTACAAAACGCCCTACCGTTTCACGCAACCACAACCATCGAAAGATCCTCCTGGAAATATCATGTTTGGACAAGAATGTGGCAAACCCGGAGCAAGCAAAGATCTGTTGGACTGCCAAGGGAAAGAAGGTTATGGCTATTGCATGTCTGGTTATCGATGCAGGCAAACCGGATTTCGCTTCCAAGATAAGTGTTTGTGTAGGTAAGAGCAAAACTATATATAACTCTTTTCTTATTCTTTTTCCATGCAGTATCAAACTTTAGTAGACCTCTATCTTAGCTTGGAAAAAACCACAAAACACCTAGAAAAAACTAAACTGATCGCTGACTTTCTCAAAAAAGTTCCTATCACTCTGGTCAAAGATGTCGTTTATTTGGTGCAGGGAAAAGTATTTCCTCCGTGGGACGCGCGAAAAATAGGCTTTAGCTCTCGGTCCATGCTGAAAGTCATCAGTGTCGCCTCTGGAACTTCCGCTGAAAAGGTCGAACAACTCTGGAGCAAAAAAGGAGATCTAGGGATTGTAGCCAGCGAACTCTTAGGCAAGAAAAGTCAATCTACTCTGATCAAGGAAGAATTAACTATGCAGAAAGTGATTGATAATATCAGAAAGCTAGCGACATTGGAAGGAGTAGGCACGGTTGACAAAAAAATAGGATTAGTCGCAGAATTATTGACGTCTGCTTCTGGCGATGAAGCGCGATTCATTACCAGGACTGTGTTAGAAGAATTACGCGTAGGCATTGCCGCAGGCATCTTACGTGATAGCATAGCACAAGCAACAGCGTATCCTATTCCAGAGATTGAGCATGCCGCAGACATTCTGGCAGATTATGGAGAAGTCGCGAAACTAGCCAAAGAGAATAAACTCAGTGCTGTGCATCTGGAGCCTGGAAGACCCTTGAACGCCATGCTCTCTATTTTAGCCAATAATGTCACCCACTCTTTTGAAGAACTGGGAAAACCTGCGCAATTCGAATATAAACTGGATGGCTTTCGCTTGCAAATTCATAAACACAAAGACAAGATACTGCTCTTTACTCGACGGATGGAGCAAGTCACCAAACAATTTCCTGAAGTCCTTGCGTATGTCAAAAAATACGTCAAGGGAGAGAGTTTTATCATTGATTGTGAAGCTGTTGGTTTTGATCCGAAAACTGGCAAGCACTTATCTTTCCAAAATATTTCCCAGAGAATCAAAAGAAAATACGACATCGCGCAACTAGCGGAAAAACTACCTGTCGAAGTAAATGTCTTTGATATTATGTACTATGATGGCAAAACTCTGATGGATACGCCGTTGTCAGAACGAAGAAAACTCTTGGAGAAGATCGTGAAAAATACACCGAAGCAACTCAAGCTCACTAAAAAACTAGTTACTGATTCTCTAGAAGAAGCACAGGAGTTCTATGATGCATCTCTAGCGAAAGGCAATGAAGGATTGATGATCAAAAAAATTGACTCTTTGTACAGACCAGGACGGTATGTGGGCGGCTGGTGCAAATTAAAACCTGTACTGGAACCTTTGGATTTAGTGATCGTTGGCGCTTCTACTGGTGAAGGAAAACGAGCAGCAACGCTTTCTTCCTATGTGGTTGCGTGCCAAGATGAGGATGGCAATTTACTGGAGGTTGGAAAAGTAAGCACGGGTGTCAAGGAGAAAGCAGAAGAGGGAGTCACGTTTGACGAATTAACGAAGCTCTTGCAACCATTAATCACAGAACACAAGGGATGTGATGTTGTAGTAAAACCAAAGATAGTGGTTGAGGTAGCTTATGAAGAAGTGCAAAAAAGTCCGACGTATACTTCTGGATATGCTTTACGATTTCCGAGATTTAAAAGGCTTAGAGTTGCAGAGAAAACTGTGGATGATATCAACACTTTAGCAGACATAGAACGCATATTTCATGCGCAGAAAGGGAAAAAACCAGCGGCATAAGTTACTCTACTGGAATCAGTTTTAAACCATCTTTTTCTGGCTTGACTAAGACTTCTTCACCTTTTTTTAATTTGAAGTATTTTATAATCTCATTGGGAAATCGTATGCCTAATCCTGTACCTATCTCAATAATCTTCACTTCTTTAGCCATTTGCTCTTTGAGCTTATTTAACGCTGTATTAAGTGTTTTCTCTTCAGTTATATTAAACCCACAATGCGCGCAGTGCAGAGCATTTACTTCTAGATTATATCCTATGTCGAATGTTGTTTCCTTCATGGGTATTTTACATTTTGGACATTTCATGATTATCGCTCCATTTTGAACGCATTGATTACCCAAATAATCTCGTCGATGGGCTCTTTTTTTACGTGCAGCTCAATAACGAATTCCTTGAAATATTTTATGTAAGTGAATCTGTCTTTTCCTTTTCTTTTATTCATTCGTGTTTTCGTCGGAGATAAAATTGCTTTGACGACTAAATCCCAGTCCACATCACTGTGATATAACAGATAATGACTCGTTGGCTTGATGCTTATTTTACCTATAACCACTGTTTCTGTAGATATACTAAAAAGTATACTTATTTATATACTTTTCTGTACTCCTACCTCCTTTCATAATATGCTACTAGCAGTTAAGAAAACTATTTGCTTATTCTCTTTTCCTATTGTTTTTCCGGAATATTTTACCTTAACTTCGAAAATAAATACTTCTATCACGCATATTTTTCAATAAATTAAGGAGACGGCGAAAATTACATGCACTACACCGGTTTTATGAGTTATTGAAATCATTTTTAACACTTTCAGAATATTTCCTTTGTTTTTGTCTCTCTGTTAGTACAAATCACTACCAATACGTTATAGAATATGACGACTGAACAATAATAATGTTTATATACTGGCGGCAAATACTATCACTCTATCATTACTACACAAGGTTGAGTACTGCTTGTTAGTACTTGTCCTTACTACGTGAGAAAAAAGAGAGGGTGTTAAACCTAGGAGGTTGCTAGTATGATTGTAAAGGAGGATTTTTTAAATAAGCTCCGCAATCTTTTTGGCCTTAATCTATATGAAGTTCGCATCTGGACGGCTTTACTTTCCAGAGGTGTTTCTACGGCAGGAGAATTATCGGAAATAGGGAATGTCCCGAGATCTAGAGCATATGATGTTCTTGAAAGTCTTGAGAAGAAAGGCTTTATCATCACGAAATTAGGCAAACCTATCCGTTATATCGCGGTTGAACCTAAAGAAGTCGTTGAACGCGTCAAGAAATACTTTATCAATGGAGCTCATGTTCGAGTCAAACGCTTAGAAGAACTCCGAGGCGGCGACGTCTTAGGGGAATTGAACACGCTGCACAAAACAGGCATTGAGTTCATTGAACCTTCTGACTTATCCGGCGCTATCCGTGGCAGGCATAATATCTACACACATTTAGAGACCATGATTAAAGGAGCTCAAAAGTCTGTAGTGATTATGACTACCTCAAAAGGATTGATGCGCAAAGTGGAAGCGTTGAAACCTGAGCTCGAACGACTGAAGAAGAAAGGCATCAAGATCAAGATCGCGGCGCCTATTACCAAAGAAAACGCTTCCGCAGTCCAAGACATCCAGAAGATCGCTGAAGTCAAGCACGCGAAAGATATTGTCGCGCGTTTCTGCATCGTTGACGGCAAGGAACTGATGTTCATGGTCTTGAATGACGATGAGGTTCATCCTACCTATGATGTCGGTGTTTGGGTCAATACGCCTTATTTCGCGTCCGCCATGGAACAGATGTTTGAGAACCACTGGCTAGACATGGATGATGGGAACAAAGTCTTGAACTCACTCAAATAATTTTTTTCTTTTTTATTCCTTTTTCTTTATTTTTTTATATTTTTAGTATATGGGCAAGCACTTCTTCTAAAGACACTAACTTTCTGGTGTGAAAAAAGAACGCTTGTACATTGGTTGTAACGCTAGCACCGCAGTCGTTTTCCCTATATGTGGCAGAAAAAATCTACCTGCCGAAAGACTTATATATCATTAGCTTTTATTAGTTCTATGGTACAAGCAATCATTACTCTCGGCAAAGAAGAAGACAGAGTAGTCAACATTGTCAAAGCCCAGCACGGATTTAAGAACAAATCCGAAGCCATCAATCTGATAGTCTCCAAATTCCATGAACTTATTGATGAAGAAGCCTGTCCTATCTGTGACGACCCAAACCGTCCTTTCAAACCTGAGTATGTGGCAAAGACGCAAGGAATACAGAAAGAAAAGGGAATCCCTTTCAAAAGTATCGAAGAGCTTAAAAAAATTATTGAGGGATAGCGGTGGTTTATTCCCATGAAATAAAACCATATCTTCAAAAGATTCTCCAGAAGCTTTCTAAGAAAGATAAAAAGACTTACGACATTATTCTCAACAAAATCCAAGAGATCATTTCCTGTGAAGACATCAATCACTACAAGAACCTCAAGAAACCCCTGCAACGTTTAAAGCGAGTACATATTCACAAGTCATTTATTCTTATGTTCTCTTTTGACCAGCCACAGAATCTTATCTCTTTTGAAGATTACGACCACCATGATGACGCGTATTAATTCTATAATGGGAAGGGCGTGGGACAGGAAAAACTTACCTTCTTTAATATCTATTCTGTAGAATACTATAAATATATATAGCTCTTTATTATGGTTTTTGTATGCAGAAAAGGGGGGAAGTCCAGAAAGGATTCTTTTTAATTGTGGTAGTTCTTTTAGCAGTCGCTTTTGTCGCTTCATTTTATACTGATCCTACAGGTGAAGCTGTTCGCTCTGGTCGCAATAGAGAATTAAATATTATTGGTAAGACACAACCTTTTACTTTCTTAAAAGGAACACAGATAACTTCTCCAAAATTATCTCCTTCAGCAACTGTTTGTCTTGTCTGCACTCCTGGTTGTGGAAAAGGATATCGCTGCGGTCTATGGAATAACGAATGTAGATGTCAACCAATTATAAAAAGCAAAGTTGGAGAAGCATGTGGTACATGGTCACCTCTAGACCCTAGTGATCCCGAAAACTCTAAATGGTATTGTTGGGAAACTCCGGGAGTATGTGAGTTAGATGCTTATTGTGATAAACGAACTTGTTTGTGCACTAAAATAACAACTCCCCAATGATTTCTTGTGCCTTTGATTTCATAATGTTTATATAGGAACTTCCTTTCTTTTTCCTTATGGATTTTCACGAAGCGATAGCAAAATTGTTACAGCAGCTTCTCAAACAAGATGTTCGCTCCCTGCTTGAGACGCCTCCATATCCTACTTTGGGAGACTACGCCTTTCCCTGCTTTTCCTTAGCAAAAGAATTGAAAAAAAATCCAAATCACATAGCCCAAGACTTAAGCAAACAGATCAAGGCTGACTTTCTGACCAAGGTTGAAGTGAAAGGAGCTTATCTGAATTTCTTTGTGAATAAAACACTGCTAACCAAAGATGTACTGACAAAAGTGTTACAAGAAAAAGAGAAATATGGTCGATCTTCCCTTGGTAAAGGAAAAACTATCGTTATTGACATGTCTTCACCCAATATCGCTAAACCTTTTGGCATTGGTCATTTGCGTTCAACAATCATTGGCAATGCGCTCAGAAACTTACTAACGTTTCAAAGTTATAAAGTCATCAGAATCAATCATCTCGGAGATTGGGGAACACAATTCGGCAAATTGATTGTTGCGTTTCAACAGTGGGGAGACGCAAAGAAGCTCAAGAAAGACCCTATTCCTTATCTCTTACAATTGTATGTGAAGTTTCATGACGTCGCGGAGAAGAAGCCTGAGCTTGAGGATGACGCGCGAGCCTGGTTCAAAAAATTAGAAGATGGCAATAAAGAAGCATTAGCTCTTTGGAAAACTTTTAAGGACTTGAGTTTAACCGAATTCAAGAAAGTGTATAAGCTTTTAGGAGTAGAGTTTGAGGCTTATTCTGGTGAAGCTTTCTATAACAATCAACTAGACAATACTATTTCACTTATCAAGAAAAAAGGCATTACCGAGATGAGTGAGGGCGCATTAATTGTCGATTTAGAGAAATATACTATGCCTCCAGCGATTTTACGCAAGAGTGATGGTGCTACTCTTTATTTGACTCGTGATGTGGCAGCTGCGCTCTATAGAAAAAAGATGTATAAGTTTGACAAAATGCTCTATGAAGTTGGTACAGAACAAAAATTACACTTCCAGCAACTGTTCAAGGTCTTAGAGTTATTAGGTTATTCCTGGGCAAAAGATTGCATTCATATAGAACATGGATTATATTTAGGTGATGATGGGAAGAAATTTTCCACGAGAAAAGGCAAAACAGTTTTCATGACAGATGTTTTAGATGAAACTATAACTTTAGCAAAAAAGATTATCCAAGAGAAAAATCCAAAACTCAAGAACAAAGACGTAGTAGCACAACATGTTGGTGTAGGCTCTATTATCTTTGGTGATTTATGCAACGACAGATCACGAGACATTATTTTTGACATCGATAAATTTACTTCCTTTGAAGGAGAGACTGGACCTTATTTACAATATACTCACGCGCGCTTATGCTCTATCTTACGCAAAAAGAAATTAACGGACAGCAAAGTAAAGTATGAGCTGTATGACAAAGCAGAACAAGAGATTCTCAAACAAGTTGGACGTTTTTCTGATTTACTCCAAGACGCCAGCAAGCAGTATAAACCTCATCTTCTGGCAAGATATCTCTTAGATTTAGCGCAAATGATCAATAGTTTTTATGTTTCCCATCCAGTTTTGCAAGACGATAAGGCTTTAGAAAAGGCACGCCTTGCTTTGATTAGCTCTGTTAAAATTACTCTTGGGAATGGACTACGTTTACTAGGGATTGTCGCTTTGGAAGAAATGTAATCGTATTTCTATATTCGACCACACACATGCTTAAAAATACATTTTTTTCTCTAATTGAATGAACCCAACCAAATTTATCGTCGTTACAGGCGGAGTTATGAGTGGTGTTGGTAAAGGGATAGCTACCGCTTCTATTGCCAAGATCCTTCAGATGTATGGTTTCTCTGTTACCGCGATCAAAATTGACCCTTATATCAATCTCAATGCTGGAACTCTTCGACCGACAGAGCATGGCGAAGTGTGGGTGACTGATGACGGCGGAGAAATAGACCAAGACTTGGGCAACTATGAACGCTTCTTGAATATGCCTCTACCGAAGCGCAATAATCTTACCACAGGGCAAATCTACAAAGCAGTCATAGACAAAGAAATCGCTGGAGACTATCTGGGAGAGACTGTCCAATTTATTCCTCATATTCCCAATGAAATTAAACGCCGACTTTTAGAATCTAGCGCTGGCTTTGACATTTGTCTAGTGGAAATTGGCGGCACGATAGGCGACTATGAAAATATTCCTTTCTTATTCGCCATGAAAAGTCTGGAACGTGAACGACCTGGTGACCTTCTGTATTTTTTAATTACCTACTTACCCATCCCTGATCATATGCCTGAAATGAAAACCAAGCCTACACAAATGGCAGTCAAGCTCTTACTGGAACATGGCATCTTTCCTGATTTCATCTTATGCCGCGCGCGCGAACCTTTAGACCAGCAACGGAAGAAGAAAATTGAAACATACGCGAATATTGGCGCTGATTATGTTATCTCCGCTCCTGATGTCAAAAATACACTCTATGCTGTCCCTTTGAATTTTGAGCAAGAAAAATTAGGCCAGAAAATTTTACAAAAATTACATTTACAACAACGCAAAGATCCTGACTGGCAGCAGTGGAAATCTTTAGTTACCAGACTAGAAGAACCTAAACATGTTGTCAACCTAGCGATGGTCTGCAAATATGTGGACAGCGGGAATTATCATATCGCTGACTCTTATATCTCGGTGAATGAAGCATTGAAACATGCGGGGGCCGCTCTTGATACTGGCGTTCATATTACGTGGCTCGACGCCAAGGATTTTGAGAAGCATCCCGCAACTATTTCTCAGCTCCAAGCGTTTGATGGCATTATTGTTCCTGGAGGTTTTGGCAGCTCAGGCGTAGAAGGCAAAATTATGGCTATTCAGTATGCAAGAGAACATAAAATTCCTTATTTAGGCTTGTGTTACGGCATGCAACTCGCTATTGTTGAATTTGCCCGACATGTGTGTGGTTTAGAAGGAGCACATACAACTGAAGTCGATCCTCTTACCAAATATCCGGTCATCAATATGCTCTCAGAACAACTGGCGGTGAAAGACAAGAGCGGCACGATGCGTCTCGGAGCCTACGCGGCAACCTTGCAAGAAGGAAGTAGTGTTTTGAATCTCTATAAAACAACCGGGCGCTTTGTCCAAGATCAAGCCTTGTTGAGTGTTATTCGCAGCAAAGAACAGTTCCGTATAGGGAAGACACCTTTACATAACACCATTCTCGAAAGACATCGTCATCGCTATGAGCAAAATCCTCAATTTATTTCTTTACTTGAAAAGCATGGATTAGTTTTTTCCGGTTACCATGAGCGTGATGATGGGACCAAGCTGATGGAATTTATTGAATTACCTAAGAAGGAACATCCTTTTTTTGTGGGAACACAGTCACATCCTTGCTTTAAATCTAGTTTATTGAATCCAGCACCACTTTATGTAGGATTTGTCGCGGCTGCTCTAGAAAAAATTACCAAAGCATGATTTTTTTATTCGTATTTACGACTTAGATTACTTTTCTTGGCTTGAGACTTACATTTGCCTCTTTCAATAACGCATAAGTCATCTCATTGAGCGGAGCTTCTTCATTAAAAACTAATTCTTTGATGCCCGCGTTGATTAACACCTGTGTACATCTGAGACAGGGACTATCGGTTGTGTAGACTGTCGTATCTTGTGCGTTGAGACCGTGATATGCTGCCTGCAGAATCACATTTTCTTCCGCGTGGTTACAAATACAAGTCATCTGCAACCCTTCCTTATTACACGCTGGACAACCATTCTCATTGCAGTGCTTGATATGTCGAGGTGTATCATCGAATCCTATTGTTAAGATTCTCTTGTTCTTGACCAAAAGCGCACCCACTTTTCTTTTTACACATAGTGAACGCTTCGCGACTACTTGAGCAATTTCCATGAAGAATCCATCATCAGAGGGCTTTTTGAGCGTGAATTTCTTGCTTACATCAGTCACCATGCGATCCACTTTCTGGTGCAATGTCTCTAAGTCACTATCATTCTTTATGACAATATTCGCGTTCTTGAATACAGGAGCTAGTTGTTGCTTGATCAGCTCTTCGTCCTCGAGAATGTTGCGTTCAAAAGCCAGCACTTCATCATAGGAAGTCTCTTTGCCATTCTGCTGCTTCTGTTGCTCCATCATTCTTTCCAGACGAATCTCCGCGGGAGCGTCCACACGAACCAAAAGCAGATCATCTTTTTGCTTGAACGCTTCGATTTGATCGACGTCTGTGATCTCTTCTAAAATATAATTCATTTCTCCATTGATTTTATGCACAGGAACTTCCTCGTCTGCCAAGAAATGAGGAACGGACAGATAGGTGAACCCTTTTTTCTGTAAATATTGAGCGACGGTTGTTTTACCCGCCCCTTTTAGACCTGTCATCGCTATGATCATTAGTAAGTTTGTCACCAAACAACGACTTAAAAAGCTTTCGTTGCATTATTTTTCTTATGCTTATATATTTTGCATAAGCTTTTTTACTAAACCAACTTCTTGATCAACACTCAGCATTCCGCTATTTAACACCAGGTGATACTGTATGGGATCACGATAATCATATCCAAACAATGTTTGACCCATTCTAACCTCATCTTGTTCTTTACTTCTTAATAGATCTATGACTTGTGGTGGATTACCGCTATATTTTTTTCGATCAGCTCTAGCAGCACGAATCTCTACAGGAGCTGTTACAAACAGAAATAATGTAGGAGTACCTTGGCAATCAATAAAATAACGACCCTCACCTATGATAGATCCCTGACTAACTAATCGTCGGAACTCTTCATTTACACTCCTGTTTTCCTCTAGACCTGTCCTTCTCCAATATGTTTCGAAAGGCACTTTACCATCAGGATGAAGTGTTTTCCATTTTTCTCTAAATAATTCTCCCATAGAATGTATTGGCCAGCCGTAGATTTCTGAAAGTCTTCTTGCTAATGTTGATTTTCCTGATCCTGGCAAACCTGAGATAACAATGCTTGTGAAGACCATATTCTTTATTTCTTTCTTTCGTTTAAATAGGTAACTTCTTTTTTTCATCACTTCTGTCAGGTAAAATTTTGTTGTTTATAGAAACCTTTTTAAATGTCCAAAAGGACCTCTTTCTATGGATTCTGTAAGAAGTTCCAGTTAAGAGTATAAGCATACTTTTTCTTAGTCATTCCTATGAAAACTACACCTAAAGACATCGGGAAAGATCATGTTCTTCGAGATTCAGATAGTCCTGATCCTAAAGGATTACCAGAAGCGCATGGCTATGACTTTAACAAAGGCGTAAACTATGACAAAATTCTGGAGAGCTATTCAACTACTGGTTTTCAAGCGACTCATTTGGCAAAAGCTATCGCAATGATTAAACAGATGCGCAAAGAAAAGTGCACAATTTACTTGGGATACACTTCGAACATGGTCTCTTCTGGACTACGTGATGTGTTTCGCTATTTGGTTGAGCATAAGATGGTTGATGTTGTCGTCACCACTGCGGGTGGCATTGAAGAGGATATTATCAAATGCATGAAACCTTTTTTCATTGGTGAATTTAGCATGATAGGTAAAGAATTACGAGAGAAAGGGATTAATAGGGCAGGCAATGTTCTGATTCCTAACTCACGCTATTGTCAATTTGAGGATTTTTTTATTCCTCTGATTAAAGAAATGGCTGCAGAACAAAAGAAAACTGGCAAGATATTTTCACCTAGTGATTTGATCTGGCGCTTAGGCAAGACCATCAATAACAAAGAGTCTATTTACTACTGGGCACAAAAAAATAACATTCCTGTCTTCTGTCCTGCTTTGACTGATGGCTCTATGGGAGATATGCTTTATTTCCACTCTTATGAGAATCCTGACTTCAAGATCGATGACATCCAAGACATTCGTAAACTGCATGATCTTACTATTACCGCGAAGAAAACTGGGCTCATTATTCTAGGGGGTGGAGTTGTGAAGCATCACATTTTGAACTCGAACATGATGCGCAATGGCGCAGACTACGCTGTCTATATCAATACTGGACAAGAATATGATGGATCAGATTCAGGAGCGCGACCAGATGAAGCGGTGAGTTGGGGCAAGATACTACCGGGAGCGCAATCGGTGAAAGTTTTTGGGGACGCGACGATTTTATTTCCTCTGATTGTAGCGAAAACGTTCGCGCAGGAGAAACAATAATTATAAGAAACTTAAAATCTTTTTCTTAATCTCCTCTTTGGGCAATAACCCAGTAATTCTTCCAGCTTCTTCGCCTTTCTTGAAGACAATCATCGTCGGAATATTCATGACACCATATTGTTGCGCGATCTCTGGAAATTCCTCGACATTGAGCTTGGTGAACTTGACATTTTTCATCTCTTTGCTTAACTCCTCGACAATAGGAGCGAGACGCTTGCAAGGCATGCACCATTCTGCCCACATATCGACTAGGACTGCTGGCTGCTGCAAGACTTCTTTTTGAAACGTAGCCGCTGTTATTTCAAGAACCATATCTTCATCAACTCCTTTTGTGATGAAAAACTGCTAGAACTAGTTGTTTAAAAGAATATCGGTGCTAATATTTTAGTGAGAGAGTATCTCTTCTAGCCATTTTCTAGTCTTCTGTACTGCATTTAATGTATATTGTGTTTTTTCAAAATGTGTTCGCATATTTTGTATAATTACATCGGGAGCACTAGTAACGCCTAATGACATTTGAAGCCTTTCTCTTCTTCGATCTCTTGCTTGCGTAAGATCGTCGATAGCACCAGTTATAATTGCTGCGCGCTCACCCACTAGCCCATAATTTCCTAAGATATAATTCAGTGCAATCCTTCTTTCTGTCTCTAATTTTTTGTCTGTTCTTTCACGAATGGCGCGTTCATAAAGATCATCCTCATTGGAGAGTCCATATAAAAATTTGCGCTCTTCTTGAGCAACTTTATGAAATTTAACGACTGCATGACCATAGTTTTTAGAACCTGTCATTTGCCACTCTTTAAAATCCTCTACTAAGTCTCCATATCCAGCCATTACTTCTGCTGTCTCAGCAATCATTTTTTGATCAGGAGTTATCTCTTCAATAGTCATCTCCCGCCCATAGCCTAGAACAGTTTCAACAAATCTTGGGTAACTCAATGATTCTCCTTCTGGCGACATTAAATAAGGCTCCCGGCTATCTCTAAATATCAAGAAGGCCTGTCTAAATGCTTCTTGTCTATCTCCTTCTTCCGCTTGCACTCTTGCGAAAGTTTCAAGGAAACGTTCGTAATCAAATGTAAACGTTGTCTCTTTATTGTAATCTACTCGACGACATAACCCTGGTGTTCCAGGCCTATATTTCGCCCAAGGAATAACTCGGTCATTTAATAACTCATCATTAAACTTTCGGACATGAAAATAATTAAAATCTCTTGTATGCTGAAAATGCGCTTCATTCAACGCATCTTTTACAACAAAAGCGAGATCGTGACAAAGATTACTCATTTCTTGCCATGACAGACGTAATGTAGTACCTTCTGGCTTGAGTACTTGATTGACTTGTGATTTTAATTTCTCGTATGCTGCTTCGCTACGCATGAAAGCATGGGCATTAGTACTATTAATACCATAATGTTTCTTTAACTCCCTCATTTCGTAGACTTTCCCTTCTAGATCTGTTTTCATCTTCTGTGTTTTCGCATATAGTCTCTTGCCCAATCAGGTAGACCACCAGTAGGAGAACTCCAGATTTTTGGTCTTTTATCAGCAAATAGTTTTATGGGCTCTTCCACCTTTATTTTTCTTGTATGATAATAAGAGTTTACTTGGTTTGCCGCGTCACTTAATTCATGTGGGAAATGAAATAATGCTGAACCTATAGATCTTCCAGCATGCTCTGGATTAATAGTTTTATAAACAAGATCCTCCAATAAAGTTGGAAGCTGTTGTTCCGCTTCTTCACCTACAAGACCAATCAGTCTTCTTTGTTTCTCAGCAAAAGGTATTTGATCAATAGGTATTCTTAGCACCCCGAACTTTATGTCTTTTTCAACACCTTGGCAACACCTTATATCTGTTTGAGATGAAGGAGCATATTCTTTATCTTTGAATCTCGAAGGACCTTCTGGAAGAGACATATTTCCTGAAATAGGTACACCCCCAACTGATTGGAGTTTTAATGCATTTTTGTTATAATGATCTTTAATACCATAGAAAAACAGACTTCCCTTATCAAATACAATCAGACCCACATCTTTTTTCGCATAAAACATACCCGTTATCCCATATACCCAATTGACCCAACCTTCTTTTGCACTCATACGCACAGCGCCTAAGAGTATATTGTCTGGCTGATCAACAGCACGAACGTTAAAATCCATTGTAATCTTTTTAGTGACTCGAGTCATAGATACTTTAGAAACCCTGGATTTATAAATCTTGCTATTTGTTACTACTTATTAGTAAATAGTTTAATACCAGGAAATTTCCCTCTATAGGCATTATATTAAGGAAAAAAGAACAAATCAGCTACATTTGCTGTAGCCGCAATCGAAACAGGTTGGCTCTGAACATCCAGACACCATCTCCGCGTTTGTTGAGTAGCATTTTGGACAGTGCAACGCCAAGACAAATAATCCATTGGCTACATCAGGCATCTTCTGCGCTGGAGCGCCCAACATGGTCTGGCCATTCTCAAAAGACTTCATCTTGCCTGTCTTGACCAAGTGATCTCGCAACGCTTTCGCGATACCATGCGGAATAGAGTCTACTCGTTTTGGACCGAAACCGAAAGGCTTGTCTCCCTTGATAGAATTCAAGTGCTTCAACAAGCTTACTGGGTCTCCACCTATATGCAGATATTTCGAAGTCAAAATAGCTAACGCTGTTGTCAATCCAGAAACTTCTGTACCTGAAGGCGAGATGTTAGCAAAGATTTTTGTTGGCCCATGCTGATCGTGGTTGATATGGACGTGCATCGGACCGTGACCTGTGTCAATCATATAATAAGATGACATCTCGAAAGCACTTTTTTCACGCTTGACCGCTGGAGCCGCTACAGGTTTTTCTTCTTTGGTTTTTTTCTCAGACAAGTTCAAGATCTGTAAGGACTTGCTGCCATCACGATAGATCGTCACTCCTTTACAACCAGACTCATAAGCTTTGAGATACACTTCTTTCACGTCATCAACGGTCGCCTCATTCTTCAGGTTGACTGTTTTGGACACCGCGTTATTGCAGTGCTTCTGGAAAGTCGCCTGAATACGGACATGATCTAGGGCTGTCAAGTCATGAGACGTCAAGAACAATTTCTGGATGTGCGCTGGGATTTCCTTGATACCGAGCACCGCCTTGTGATTCTCATCAATTTTTTTATAGAGCTCTTCTTTCTTCAAGCCGAAATAATTGTGCTGCTGAGCAACTTTTTCGAAATACGGGTTGACTTCGAAGAACGTGTCTTTCTCCGCTGGCTTTTTTCCTTCCTTCAAAGCGTCAATGCCCGCCGCGTTGTAACGGACATACACAATAGCGAAAAACGGCTCGATGCCTGCTCCTTGTAATCCTGCTGTGATACCAATGGTTCCTGTTGGAGCGATTGTTGTACGAGCGCTGTTTCTTGGCATGACGTCCTGACCACGGAAAAACTTACCGTCTTTGTCATAGATGCAATCGGTGAAACCTGGGAAGACTCCACGAATCTTCGCGAGGTTACAGGAAGCGTTTAACGCCTCATCGTTGATGAACGACATGACTTCTTCCGCTTTCTGCATGGCTTCATCGCTGTTGTAGGCCAAGTTCATTTTTACTAAGCTTTCCGCCCAACCCATGACACCGAGACCAACACGACGATTGCGCTTGGCAATTTCTTCGATCTCTTCAATGGGATAATTGTTGACTTCAATAACATTGTCTAGGAAGTGCATGCAGGTGTGCACACATTCTCTAAATCTGTCCCAGTCCATGTCTGATCCATCTTCTAAGACGAACTTTGATAGGTTGATGCTGCCGAGGTTACAGGGTTCGTACGGCAAAAGTGGTTGTTCGCCGCATTGTGTCGTCACTATTCCGTTACAAATCATTGAGTGTGTAAACGGTTCTGTGAGATCATAGACTTCTTCTTTTCCTCTATATTCAATACATTTTATTTTTTCAAAGAATTTCTGCTCTCTTGTTTTTTTAATGGTGATCTTATTCAATTTTTCTTTTTTCTTTTTACAGATAAAATTAATTTCTTTTCTGAATATTTCCAGACTCCTTGCAAAGATCCCAAGCTCATATAAGACGCCATCAGATCCATATGTTTTTACTTCTCCTTTTTTGTTTATATATTTGAATAATGATTCTCTTGCTTTTCTGCTTCTGTTAAAAATAGTGCTTTTTATTCCTAAATTAAACAATAAATTCTGAACCCCTTGTAAGAGTTCTTTACTTTTCGATGTTAATGCAATCCATTGGCTAGCACTTTTTGGACTATCTCGGACTGTTCCATCAGAGCTAAATAATCCTTGTAAGAAACCTATAACAGCTTCTTTAGAGGCAGTGAATAATTTTTCAGGAACAACTTTTTCTCCAGACTGGCAAGCCTTTACACCAAGCTTTTCAAAGAATTCAACAAAATATTTACTATGATAAGATAAGTGATAAATACCATTTTCTCTTTGAGCTTCTTGAATGTCTTGTCCATAATATTCGTTGATGATTGGTTTTAGATAATTCAGCACCCCTTGATCATCTTTTGAAAAAGTAAATCCCGATCGACAGTTTTTGTCTCCTTTTCGTAGCCAGCCATCACCAACTAACCATCCAAGAATTTGGCCTAGTTCTCGCGACCATTCTGTCGGGAAGTTAAATTGGTACTTTCTTCCGTTTTCTCCGATGAACTTATTCTCTATATTGATAGTTATTTCTTTCTTACCAAATGTTCCTTCGCCTTTTTGTAATAATATTTCATCTTTCTCTGTTAAATCTTTGACTTTAACAAATCCTTCTCTCGTTATCACTTTATGATCTTCTGTTAATTTTAATTCGCTCCCATTATTTAAGCGCAATAGATATACATCTTTAATACCACTGCAGAACGCTTGACTTATTTTATTAAAAGTCATTCCTTCGGTTGCTTGATTCATTAAAATGATTCCATCTCCAGATTTAACACGGATAGGGACTCTACTATCTGTAGCGATCTGTATTCCACCATCTTTATATTTCTCCACCAGTTCTTTCATCCTTAACAACCCATGCTCTGTAGCAATTAATGTATCTCCCGTCACACAAGGATTTGTGCTTTCTATTTGCCCTTGCGCAGGTGTTGGATTAGAATCTGAATTGTTGATGCGGTCGATGACGACATAGCCTGGATCACCACTGACCCACGCATTTTTACACATCTTGTCAAAGACTTCACGCGCGTTGAGCTTGCCAACTGATGAACCATCACGTGGATTGATAAGATCATATTCCTGATTGTTTTTTACCGCTTGCATAAATTTTTCATCCAAAGCCACTGAAATATTGAAATTTTCCAAGAAGCCATTGTCTTTCTTGCAGTGGATAAAATCCAAAATATTGGGATGATCATAGCGCATAATGCCCATGTTAGCGCCCCTGCGCGTGCCGCCCTGTTTTACGACGTCTGTTGACTTGTCGAAAATACTCATGAAAGATAAGGGACCTGAAGCAATACCTTTTGTGGACATGACCGCGTCATTCGCTGGGCGCAAATGACTAAAATCAAAACCAGTACCTCCGCCACTTTGATGGATTAATGCCATATTCTTTACTGTTTCATAGATTTCTTCGATAGAATCACCGACAGGCAAAACGTAGCAAGCACTTAACTGCTGCAAACGACGACCTGCGTTCATTAATGTAGGAGAGTTAGGCAAGAATTCCCAATTCGCCATCAAGTTATAGAAACGATCTGCTGTCTGACGAACTGCCTCAGCACATTCCCTATTTTCCTTAGCGAGTGAGTAGAGATTATTAACAAATTGACGATGGTTTGCATGACGATCATTATGATTTAAACCTTTGTGGAAGAGTGCCATATTTGGCTTTATTTGACCTGGGCCTTGTGCAGTCACAATCGTATGCTTAACACCTTTGAACGCTTCTGTACGAATTGCTTCATTCATGTAGAGCATATCTGCAAGAGCGATGTTTTCTGCTATATTTTCCAACCATGCCTCCACTGTTGGTGAATCTTTCAAGTATTTATCTTTGATGACTTTGAGTTGATTCTCTGTTACGTCTATCTTCTTTTGTTGGATGACTACACTTCTTGTTCCCTGCATTTTCATTCCTTACTCACCTCTTCCTCTCCAATTGTACTAGTTGTTTTACTTCTGTCGCGAAAGACTCGATGTCCTCGAAGTCCTTGTAGACAGACGCGAACCTGATGTAAGCTACTTTGTCCAGACGTTTTAATTCACGACTGACTATTTCTCCTATGATAGAACTTTTGATCTCATTTGAAGATCTTGAGCGAAGAGCGGATTCAATTTTATCCACCGCCATCTCAATTTGCTCCGCTGTGACTGGGCGTTTTTCACACGCGCGCAACATACCACTCTTCACTTTATCCCTGCTAAAAGTCTCACGACGACCGTCTTTTTTTATGACGCGAAGATCAATCTCGACACGCTCATAGGTTGTAAATCTTTTTTCACATTTCAAACATTCCCGTCTGCGACGAGTTACTTCCAAGCTGTCTGTCTCACGTTTATCCACCACTTTTGTTTCCTCATGACTACAATATGGGCATTGCATGCGTTTTTCTCCATTTTCTGGGTTGGAGTAAACCACAACCTGTTGTATGGCTACCCTTGCAGGTGCACAACAGCTCGTATACTGCACTCGCTCTTCTTTATAAAGACTGTTGAGAAAAAATGACTATTTTCTGATATATTTTCTGGAGCACATATGATTGTTTTCTTTCTCTGGTGAAGACAAGCTGTTTTGAAAAAGGTGATTCTTTTTTTGCAGATCGTTCAATAATAGTAGTAGCGACCTTCTTTCTTCTGTTCTCGATCTAGCTGCGACTCTGGCTTGTTGATTTGAGCTCGACCAGTCTGCTTATCTTTTCTATAGGTGATGTTCAACATTTTTAAGACTCGATTCATGCCCTCCTCTTTTGAACAGGGGCCATGGACATGACCTTCTTTTCCCGAAGTACCCTCAAAGACCAACATAGCATCAGAAATATAGTCTATGAATTGCACGTCATGATCAACAACAATGGTCGCTGTGCCTTTTTTCTCGGTGAATTCCTTGATGACTTCCGCTACCTTAAGACGATCTTCCACGTCAATGAACGCGCTAGGCTCATCCAAGGCAACTAGAGGAGCATCTGTTGAGAGAGCGCCAGCGATGAAGACTTTTTGCAACTCTCCACCAGATAATTCACGCATGCTGTGATCCAAAAATGTGTGAAGATTTAATTTTTCCAAAATATTCTGCTTGTACCAGCCAGAACTGAAGTTACTTCCCGCTTTTTCCTGGAGATAATCAATCACTTTGATATTTTGCGCTTTGGGATATTGCTCCTTGTAGGATATATTTATTTTTTCCAGTTTTCCTTTGTCTGGCTTTTCAACGCCCGCCAATAATTTCAAGAATGTTGTTTTTCCAAGTCCATTGGCGCCCATGACGGTCAAGACTTCACCTGCCTTCAATTCACCGGCATGCACTTTGAGCTTGAACGTGTCATAAGATTTTTCCAGATCTGGAAACGAACAGACTATTCTTTTTCCATCACTGACTTTTGGCGGAGGCTTGTGAAAGACAATGCCATAGCTTCTGAAACGAACATTGTCTTCGGGTAGATACCCATCTAAATATTCATTGATGCCACGACGAACTCCTTTGGATTGGGAAAAAACACCATAAGCCGCTGGCTCTCCATAGACAATCTGGATCTCATCAGAAATATAATCTAGTGTCGCGAGATCATGCTCAACGACCATGACTGCCGCTCCTTTCTCTTTTAGCTGCCTCACCAACTTAGCCATTTTAATACGAGCCATAATATCCAAAAAGGAAGAGGGCTCATCAAAGTAGTAGACGTCCGCTTTTTTCAACAAGGTCGCGATGATAGCAATTTTTTGCAACTCTCCACCAGATAATTCAGTCAAAGTTCTTTGTTTTAACGCTGTCGCGTCCAACTCTTTTAGCAAATACTCCGCATGGTCTGACTTGTCAATACTATGGAGGAGCTCAATGACTTTTCCCTGATGCAGCTGTGGAAGCATCTCAATACGCTGCGGCTTGTAGGCAATTTTCATCTTGCTACTGTATAATTGTTTGAAGTAGTCCGCGTACATGGTCTTCGCGTAGCGCTTGTACACTTCTTCTTCTGTTATCTGTTTTTTTAATTGGCCAAGATTCGGCTTGTGCGCGTTAGAGAGAATACTTAGGGAAGTTGTCTTTCCAATACCATTACGACCGATGATACCGACGATTTCTCCCTTCTTGATTATGGGCAGACCGAACAACTCGAACGCGTTTTGACCATACTTATGAGTGATATGGGATTCATCTAATTTCTCTGGGAGCTTGACGATTTTTATGGCGGAGAAAGGACATTTATTGGCGGAGATACGATGCATCTCCATCACTACTTCTTCAGCGATACAGGATTTTCCATCAGGACCCAAGTGGAAGCCGGAATCAGGTTTTTTTCGATTTAAGGGATCATATTTCATGCACTCATGGCTACATTTACTGGGATGACACTTGTCCTTCTCTACGATGGCCGCGACGCGATTCATAGGTTTGATGGGCAGGAACAATGTTTATATAGGTTTCTTTACAAAGCGAGCTTATGAAATGCGCCTCTTGCAATGAGAAAATTCAGGAATTATTCTTAGAGAAATTACGAGGAACGTATCTCGTCAAAGGCAAGAAAAAAATACCCATCTGTCATCTGTGCCAGCAAAAATATAATTTAGAAGATCTCCAGAAAAAATATTTATAAATTTGGATGAAGATATTTTAATCCACCCACAATACCCATAAAGAGTCCAGCCGCAACCCCTATAGTAAGACCATATTCGGCAATTCTTTTCGTTTGACCGGTGTGCTCATCTATTGTACAGAGAGTTATCAGTGAAGTCGCGCACATGCCTACACCTGTGACTGCAGGACCTTGTGTTATCCAATAACCAGCCGCAGCACCAATAATTGGAGCCATAATACTTGCTGTAATACCTCCAACTATTTCCCGAACGGTTGCAGGTCTTTCTTCTACTCTCTGCTCTAAATCAGAAGATTGTGTTTGACTAGTCATAATTTTTCTGACAGACGGAGTGTATTTAAACCTATCTTTAAACTAAGCTGTAAAGTTAGCGATACCTATTTTGGTGTAAAAATCTTTCACAATGGAGATATAGGACTTGCCTGTTTGGTAGGAATACCTTCTGAGTTTTACTTCCTCGATCAGTTTGCCAATTAATCTGTATTTCTCTTCTGGCGAATAACTTTTATCCTCATCAGCCATACAATTTATTATATGGATAGAAATATATAAAATCTCGCTTTTTGCCCAAATTTCAGCTATTAAACGAATATTTATCTCGCTTAATAGTTGTACATGCGCAATTGAAGTTTTGCCCTTCGGGTTCCTCACTTCGTTCGCAATTCTCAATCTCCCAAACCCTCGCTTCGTTTAAACTTCGACTCAACAAAAACAAAAATTCAAATCACTTCGTGTTACTCTAACG
>CAYMIM010000008.1:0-15437 GCA_964390715.1 Candidatus Woesearchaeota archaeon
ACTTCGATAGGGTAGTTAATACCTAACATATCATTGAAACCTAAGCTTGGCTCAATTGGAGAAGTGTCATTTCTTCCTAAGAGTACTTCTTGACCATTCGAAAGAATAGCGAAGACGGTGATGTTGGTAATATTGTCGAAGTAAGGTTTTTCGTCCTCATTCGTGATGTTCGAGAGGTTGAATTGCAACGGGAAAGAACGATCGTTAAAATCTACACCTACAGTTTGGTTCATGCCAGAAGTATAGGTAATGCCAAATTGCGCCGCTGAAACTGTAGAAGCTAAAGTAAAGAGAGAAATGCATAGCAATAAGCCAACTATATACCTCTTTTCTAACATAGAGGTTGTCACATTCTTCTTTATATATAAAGGTTTTGGAAAAAAACGCAGGAGAATACATCAAGGTTACTTTCGATGTGTGTAAGGGAATAAGATCTTAAGAGCTATTTAAAGCTTGTCAGAACATTTTGATAGTAATCTATACCTACTTGAGAAAGTTTATAAGGCATTACTACCTACTGCATACTACTTATGAAACAAGCAACCATCACCATTCCAAAAGAAGAATATGAGCATCTCAAGAAGTTAGAAGAGTTAGATTTCGATCTCATCAGACAATTTGTCAGCAGCTTGGATGACTTAAAGCAAGGAAATTTTAAGCAAATTGTTTAATAGCTTCTTTCATAGATTTCTCTCTATGTGTTAATGCTTCAAGGATTAAATGATCGTACAGTTTGATCAATTGTTGCGCGACAAAGCTCTCTTGATTAATCTTATAGAGAGTAGCTCTTCCTATCTTTCGCGTCTTGATAATGACTTCTCTCTTAGCCAATACGGGAATTAAAGTGTTTAAAGTACCCCAACTCACCTGAGCATTAAGGAGATCAGTCAGCATATAGTCAAATTCACGCCCTTCTATGAAGTATTGTAAGACTCGCATACGTGGAGTATCACCTACATAATCCAGAAAAATAGATTGTTGTTTAGCCATAGATATTCATAGATATTCATAGTCATAGGGCATATTTAAATCTTTCGTTATTATACATTGATGTACAATTGCATTGAGAAATAGTTATTAAGGAGTATAAAGACAAAGACAACATGGAAGAGACAGACATCATAAAAAAGCACATGTTGCGGAAGTTAGTCCGTGCTAATATTTGGGGAGGAAAGCATACACCTCTTGATTTTGTCAAGAAAGGAATACCCGATCATTATCAAAATACACACAAAGAAAGAAAAACAATTGAGAAAGTCATAAAAGAGCTTGCAAATGTCGAATGGATTCTTGTTTTAGCAAAGAAAACTGGGAAAGGATCTGATGAACATGTTTCTCTCAATTCAAGAAAAGTAAGTGAGATTAAGAAATATTTAATGCGAGAGTAATTTTTCAGTTTATTAGTTTAATCTCTGAGAAGTAAGTATCTATGCAGGGAGAAGGAATCGAACCTTCGAAGGCACTGAGCCAATAGCTCTTGAGGCTATCCCGTTTGACCGCTCCGGCATCCCTGCGCAATGAATATGCGAAAAAACAAGCTTTAAGTAGTTTTCGAGACCAACAAAAAAAGAAGACCATGGCAAAGATCAGAAAACCTGTCAAAAAAGTCTTGTATGGAGAAGAGGAAAGAAAATTCTACTGGTCAGAAGGTGATGTGCACATACAAAGCGGTGTAATCAAAGAAAAAGATCTCAAAAACAGTAGAGTAAAAACACATTTGGGAAAAGAATTGATTTGTATGCCTGCGAATTTCATAGATCAAACAGAAAGAATTGAACGTGGTCCTGCTGTCATTCGTCTCAAAGATATAGGTATCATTCTAGGCAACATTCCTCTGGATGCGAAAACAAAAGTATTAGATGCGGGTGCGGGTTGTGGTATGTTAGCTGCGTTTCTCGCTCGTACAAGTAAAAATATTACTAGTTACGAATATAATGAAACACATCTAGAAATTGCGAAGAGAAATATGCAGTTATTGGGAGTAAAATTTAAGCTGAAGAAAAAAGATATTTACCAGGGAATTGATGAAAAAAATCTTGATGTCATAACACTAGATTTACCAGAGCCTTGGCAAGTGCTTCCACATACAGAAAAAACGCTAAAGAGTGGAGGTACACTCGTTGCATTCTTGCCGCACATTTCACAAGTAGAAAAATTAGTAACACAGGCGAAAGAAAAATTCATAGTTGCGAAAGTCTGTGAAGTCATTGAAAGAGACTGGATTATCGATCCTCCAAAGATTCGTCCTAATCATCAAGGGTTAATGCACACGGCATTTTTAGTATTTTTAAGAAAAATATAACATGAGCTACAGCAAAACTTTAGCAAAGGGCATGATTATCTTTATGGGAGCTATGCTGCTCACAAAAATTCTCGGGTATGGATATAAAATTATCTTGTCTCGTTGGTTAGGTGCTAATGATTTCGGATTATTTTCTCTCGCTCTTGCTTTTTTCACATTGCTCTCGGGAGTTATGGTCAGTGGCATTCACTTATCATTGAGTAGATATATTGCCTATCATCGCGGAAAGAAAGACGTTGGTAAAATTACAAACGGAATTACTGGTGGAATGCAGTTAGTTATTGTAATGAATGTAATCGCGGGTATTCTCGTCTACATATTTGCTGCGCAAATTGCGCAGTTGCTTAATCATGGAGAAATTGCATCGCTCCTAAGAGTGTTTGCGTGGATGTTCCCCTTTTATGGTATCTTATTGACGCTGCAAAAAATATTTGAAGGCTATCAGCGTATTGATCTCAGCACGACTACAGATTTAGTCTTGAATATTTTACGACTAGTATTCCTTGCTGGAGCGATTGCCATCAGCGCGACTCTGGTAAATGCAACTATAAGTTATGTCGCTGCTACAGCAGTAGTGGTATTAGGTATCTGGTTCATAGCGGAGAAGAAAGTAATCTCATTTACAAAAAAATTATTCTCCTACAATCCGAAGAATATGCAAGAAATTATTTCAGTTTCTTGGCCATTAATGATTGCGGTCATTGTGCACATTGTCATGACTTGGAGTGATACTTTAATTTTAGGGTTTTTCAGGACTGCTAGAGAAGTCGGTATCTATAATATCGCTACACCTACTGCTAATTTGTTGACTTTGCCTGTCTTCGCGTTAACCACGGTCTTCCTCCCTTTCGTAAGTAACTTATTCGCTAAAGGTGAAATGCGAAATATGATAAAATTATACAAGACTGCAACAAAATGGATATTATTAATTTCTATTCCGCTATTACTAGTTATTATTTTATTCCCAGAAAGAATTATTCACAGCACTGCGGGAGCGGGATACGAAGAGGGATATCAGGCGTTGGCAATTCTTGCGTGGGGTGTCTTCATTTATGCTCTAGCTACGCCAGCAAACATGATGTTGTTGTCATTAAATAAGACAAGATTCATGATGAAGAATTCTATTTTTGCTTTTATTGCGAGTGTTGCATTAAATATATTATTAATTCCACGATATGGTATGAATGGAGCAGCGTGGGCGTTTGTTGGTTCCTCATTCATCATTTCAGTATTAAGAATCATAGAAGTAAAACAAGTGATTAAAACAAAAATGATCACAAAAAAGATGGTGGTGGCTGTCTTTGCTGGAATTATAGCGGCAGCGGTTGCTTATGTCACTGATCCTTGGCTAGGAAGTTTCATAGGGTTTGACTTTGTAAGATTATGTGTCAACGCTGGGATGATTGGAATTGTTTACCTGAGTCTTCTCTATATAGGAAAATGTTTCGATGAAGAAGATAAAGAGATTGTAAAAGCGATTTTTGCAAGACTAACGAGAAAGAAAAATTAATGTTTAGTCATAAATGCTTTAATGCAGTCTGCAACGTAGATTTGTTCTTCTTCAGTTAACTCTGGGAACATAGGTAAGGAGAGAATTCTTTTGACTAATCGTTCTGTTACTGGAAAACTACCTTCTCCATAGCCTAAGAAATTATATGCTGGCTGCAAATGAATAGGAATAGGATAGTGAATGACGGTAGACACTCCTTTCTCCGCTAAAAATTGCTGTAATCCATCTCGATCATCAACTTGAATCATGTACAAATGATAGACTGGCTTTCCATAAGGCATGGCAGTAGGTGTTTCAACAACGCCTTTGAGTAGAGTATCATAACGTTTTGCATGTTGCTGTCGTAAAGCATTCCAAGAAGCGAGATGTTTCAGTTTTTCTCGGAGCACAACAGCTTGAATCGTGTCTAATCTGCTTTTACCGCCAATGAGTTCGTGATGATATTTAATTTTCGATCCATCATTGCGCAAGAGTCTGGTCATGTCAGCGACTTGTTGGTTGTCAGTGACTAAAGCTCCGCCATCGCCGAAGCATCCTAAGTTTTTTCCAGGATAAAAGCTAAAGGCTGCAGTCTCTCCGAAAGGAACTCTCTTGCCTTTGTACTCTGCCCCATGTGCTTGACAGGCGTCTTCAACAACAACGAGTTTGTGTTTCTTGGCTAATGCATAAATGGGTTCCAAGTCTGCGGCTTGCCCACAGAGATGCACAGGAATAATGGCTTTCGTTTTTTTAGTAATAGCTTTTTCAAGTAGTTGTACATCAATATTGAAGCTTTTTTTATCAACATCAACAAAAACTGGTGTCGCTCCAACTTTCGAGATGATCATGGCTGAAGAAAAATAGCTATTGGGTGCTGTAATAACTTCTCCACTAGTGATGCCATAAGCTCGTAATGCAAATTCCAATGCGTCAGTACCAGAATTCAAAGCAACACAGTATTTCTTGCCACAAAATTGTGCGAATTGCTGTTCGAACTCTTCTACAGCTTTGCCTTGAATAAAATCTGCGCGTTCTAAGACTCCAGTAATCTCTTTAAGTAACGCGGGATACAAAAGTTTAGTCTGTCGTTGCAGATCTACGAAGTTGACTTTCATAGAGAAGAAGTGAATGAAAAGGTCTTATAAAGATTACGGGAATACGCTATCTCCTTCAAAAACACCTTTGTTTAAAGTGCCAAAAGAGACTCGTCTTCCTAAGCTATTCAGTCGTTCAACAGTCTTTAGGAATGTTTGATGGGATAAGGAAGAGAGGAGAACTGCGCATCCATCAGCGATAAGATCATCACTTGCAACAAAATTCCTAATAAGATAATCAGGTAAGTGTTTTTTCGGGACAGTCACCATGTCTTGAAGATATGCGGGATTAGCTCTTTCTTTGATTTGACCAAAAGTTAAAGGGAGGTGAACTTCAAAGTCTACCATGCCGCTAAAATCTGGAGCTGAGCCGCTATGAACGGAAATCAGTCGCAGAGAATCTAGGTAAGAAGGATCAATGTTTAGTTCACGTGCGAATTTAGCGTGTACTGCCTGAACAAAATTAAGTGTATGGTCTGGTTGAACATGAGCTAAGCCAGCTACGCCCGCGTCATATTTGTCAGGGACATGAGTTGCGTTGCTTGGTCTGCGATGAATTAAGACGCTTCCATCAACTAGTTTGACAGCGCATCCAACTGCGGAGATGCGCATCGCGTTTTGAATAGGTCCAGGTAAAGGTGTTCCACGATCAGCAAGTCTGCTGGTAGAGATATAGGTCTTGAAGTCAGTAGAGCGATAAAGTAAAACAGGAAGAGAATCGGCGTCATTCAAGACTTCATACAAAGATCCCAGTCCTTTTGGTTTTGAAAAAATACCGGGATGAGTTTTCTCCAGTGATGCCCACTCAAGTTTCACAGCAGTTCTATCGGCGTCTGTTAAAAGAGTCTCTAAATCAGCATGGAGAACATAACCACGAACAAAAGTCGTGCTTACGGGTTGCCATGGTTTGTAAAAATATTGAATTGTTTGTTGCATTATAAAAGTTTAGTTTCTAGTTTGATAGTATTTTTAGCGTAATCTTCCTGACGTTTTGGTTTATCTGCAAGACCAACAAGAACAGAATCTTCTAGGTAACGAAGTGCGTGAGCGACATGGGGACGACAAATAATTAGTTGTCCAGGATGAATAAGATGAGTTTCTTTTTGTGCATTCGGATCTTTTGTATCGAGAACTACTAATTCATATAAGCCATTAACAAGATAGATAATTTCTGTATGGTCGGGATGAAAATGGTTGCCACCAACAGCGTGTCTGAGGGAACGATAATAAGTCACATGATGAACAGGTTCTGTCCAGACATTAGTAATGTCCCCTCTAACAGGATCACTAACTGCTGGGTCTATAGTCCGGATTTCAAAACGAGATGGGTTCATAGTAGTTACTTAAAAGTGATAACTTATAAAGCTTTCGTTGCGAGCATCGTATATTTGTTTCATGGTTACCTATGCTATCGTTAATCTATGTCTTGCGGAGGTATAGCGGTCATGTATTTATATCCGCCATGCTGTGTCTTCTTTTTAATATCATCAAAATATTCGTATGCGAACACCACTAAAGCGTCAACTTTATTGTTTTCTAAATGTTCTTTAGGGAAAATGGGGATATGTGTTCCTGGGCTATGTCTATTTTGTTTTAATGGGCTATCATCAATTAAGAACGGTATCAATGAAGAATCAATTTTCCCATAATTACAAATGGTGCTAACACGAGCTGGAGCTCCATAACCCGCGACTTTGATATTGGCGTTTTTATATGCGATAAGTTTGTTGCGAAAATCATGGACATACTGGTCAACTGTTTGCCTGAATTGTTCCAAAGCCGCGAGATTTAATGTTTGTTCTTCTTCTTTTAGTAAATAAGTAACGCTCTCTGATGGTTTGTGATTAGTGTTTGCGTTTTTTATTGCGACGCGCAAGGATCCGCCATGGGGTGCTATTTTTTCTACGTCAGTTACAGTCATGTCATAAAGAGCAAATAAATCACGTAACGAAGTTAATGAATAATAAAATATCCTGTCTAGATAAAATCTCTCGAATTTTATATCTTTTAAAATATCGCCAATATATTCAACTTCAATAATAAAAGAACCGTTATCATCCATAAGTTTTTTTACGCCTTTGATAAATGCGTGAGGATTCTCAAGATGGGTAAAAATACTGCTAGCGACTACAGCGGTAGGTTTGCCATAATCTTTTACTATTTGTTCTGCGACTTCTTCATTGAAAAAGGCGGTTATAGTAGTCAATCCCTGATCATTTGCGATTTTTGAAACATTAATAGAAGGATCAACTCCTAGAGCTTTAACGCCTAATTCTTTTAAGGGTTTTAACAAGATACCATCATTTGAGCCTATGTCCACAACAAACTTCTCCTTGGCTAAGGTTTTTGCCATTGCATTAAAATGCCTTACCAAGCCTGGATTAACTGAAGAAAGATAATAATAATCTTCAAACATTCTAGCGCGAGAAACAATAGTTCCTAGCTGGACGTTTTTACAGTTTTTACAGAAATGTACTGAAAGTGGGAAAAAATCTTCTGTAGCGAAATCTTTTTCATAAGGGTACTTGTTTGCTAGGGGTTGCTTTCCAAGATTTAAAAATTCTACTAGTTCATGTTTACTGCATAAAAGACATTGAGTGCTATTTTGCATAAGAGTCTCCTAAAAGTTATTGTGATCTGGTAAATGCTGTGCTTAAATCTTGATCTTTAGCCCAATCAATAAAACGTTGCAATCCAGTACGTAAATCTACTTTCGTTTTAAATCCTACAAAAGTTTGAATTTTTCTGAGATCAGGACAGCGTCGTTGTGGATCTGCTCGTGAATAAGCATCATTAGGTGCAATAACTTTGCTAACTTGAACAGAGTTATGGAAGAGTTCTGCAATCACATGAGCTAAGCTTTCAACAGTAACTTCTGTAGTATCATTGCCTATGTTAAAAGATTCTCCATTGTAGTTGGAAAATAACACTTGAAAAAAGCCCGTAATAGCATCAGTGATATAACAAAATGAGCGTGTATGATTGCCTTCACCATAAATGGGAATTTTATGTCCCCTCATAGCTGCTACCGTAAAATTAGGTACAACTCGATAATCGTCTAATCGAATACCGGGTCCATAAATATTAAAGGGTCGTAAAATTTTTACAGGAACTTGGTGTACTTGATGGTAATATACTCCATAGGTTTCTCCAACACGTTTGGATTCATCATAGCATGCTCGTGGTCCAGTGCAAGAAACATTGCCATGATAAGTCTCTGGTGTTGGAACAAATTTAGGATCAGGATCTCCGTACACTTCAGAAGAGCTGAATAATAAAAAACTCTTCACATGTTTCTGTCTTGCTAGTTCTAACATATTTAAAGTTCCCAAAGTACCAGCATTCAAAGTTTCAAGAGGATATTTTTTGTAGAAAATAGGAGAAGCAATACTTGCTGCATGTAAAATGTAATCAATGTGGTCAGTTGTCTCAAAAGGTTTGGTAACATCATGCTGAAAAAGAGTCATGTGTTTGTTGGTTGCTAAATCTTCTTTCAAACCAGTGATAAAATTGTCTAAAATAATAACTTTACAAGGTTTTTGCAGAATATGGGTGTTCATGTAATCTAAAGTAGCTATAATATATTTGCCAAGAAATCCTGCTCCTCCTGTGAGAAGTAAGGTAGTGCTACTTAGTTGAGGTGCAAAGTGTTTAAGGTCTTCTGCAATACTTTTAATGTCTTCTTGGATAATAGGGTGTACGTTTTCCATCTTTGAGTGATATAGGTATCTACCTCCATTATAAAATTTGATAGTCGGTAAAAGCTTTATAAATGTTACTTTTTCATGACAAAAAAGAAGAAGAAAGATTTATATACTACTCATAAATAGTAAAAAATATGAAAGAAGATGATTATCATTTTATTGTACAATCTTGCGTAGATCCTCGTGTTGAAGACATTGCTAGAAATATTAATACTCCTTATATCGCACAATTTTCTGCGCAACCCTTAACTCTGTCTAATGAGTTAGAAGAAAAAATTGCACTGGCGTGGAATGAAGAACTACAGGGAGCAAAAAAAGCAGGAAAACCTGTACCCCACAATAATGATTTTGTACATTGTCAAGGATATGAAGTGCAAAATGGCTTAGGTGACAAGGCAAATATAGGTTTCAAATTAGGTTTAACAGATTGGATCCATTATAGTATGATCAGAAAAGTAGATCCTAAAACACGAATCTGGACTATAGGCACAGCGGCATTGACTTACTTCAATGACAAAGAAAGCAGTGAAAGAGTTTTTGTATTTGCTACTCGTGACCATAATAAAGTAAAAGATGTCGGTGGTAAAATGGAATCTCCTCCAGGAGGCTATTTAGATGCATCCTTATTGGGAGCAGATCTCGCTACGAATTGCGGAGTACATACAGGAGTAATTTTCAATGAGAATGTCCTAAAAGAATTTGAAGAAGAAATGGGATTAGATTGTGATCAAGTTAGAGTTGTTCAACCCATAGAGCTTATTAAATTTACGCATGTAAATGATTTTTCTTTAGACTTTCTCTTAGGTATTGATGCCACAGAAGAAGAGCTTCGTGAAGGTTTCAAAAAGAGCACAAAGTATGGTGGCGAGCATGCTGGACAATTTTTCGTTCCTGAGCATGAATTAGCGACATTTGTAAAAGAACATCAAAAAGTATTAACTCCAAGAACGAAAGCTACATTAAGAAATTATTTTTTACTAACATCCTAACTCATGGGGAAAACTAAATGACTACAAAGCCAACAGTAATATGGGACGCCGGTGGTGTTATTTACGCGTTCGATCAGAATAGAACAGATAAAAAACTGAGTGCTAACTCTGGAAAGAGCATAGATGAAGTTACTACAGTTATTTTTGGTGGCTCAGCAGGTGGAAGAGAATATAATGCAGGTCTTGTAGAGCCTTTCAATTTAGGAAAAATAAATTCGCTGCAGTTTTATGAGAATGTGAGAAAAGCATTGGGCCTCACTATGACTTTTGATGAATTCAGAGATGCATGGACTGATATTTTTACACTAAATAACCAAGTGGTTGATTTTATCCAAGATGCTCACTGTGCTGGATACAAGCAAGGAATACTTTCAAGCACTAATCCCATGCATTGGGGAAAGATGAACAGTATGTTCGATTTAGAAACTTTGCTTGGAAAAGATCGTGTTGTTTGCACATATCATCCAGATGCTGGTCAGAAGAAACCCCATCCTCAATTATTTGAGACTGCTCTACGAAGATTACAAGCAACTGCAGCAGAAAGCGTTTATGTGGATGACATAAAGAAATACACCGATACTGCAGAAAAATTGGGAATCAAAGGCGTTCATGTAGACCTTACCAATCCAGATTTCCAAAAAAAATGTATTGAAGACCTAACAAAGCTCGGTATTGCTGTATAATTAGAGCACGCCAAACTTCTGTAATGCTTGCCTTAATTGTGGAACAGATTTGAAAGGAATAAGTTGTAATCCTATATAACATTGATATTCCATAAATTGAGGATTATCTTCAATATAAATTAATTCTTCTGGTTGAGCTTTGACTTTATCGAATAATTTGTCATAGAAAGCAGGATCTGGTTTTCGTTCTCCCATATCGCACGAGTTAAACACCACATCAAATTGCTTAAACACGCCAACTCTCCACATAAATTCTGCGTGAGGTGGTATTGTATTAGAATGCATGAAAATAGGTACTTTCTTTTGTTTTAATTCGGCAATAAGATCGAGCATATCATCACTAACATGAGACTCTTTATGAAAATCGGTAGTCCACAAGTCTAAATAATTAGAAGGTAATTTAAGTCCACTGACTTTTTGAAAGCGTCGCCAAAATTCCTCATGACTTATTTTTCCCCTTTGAAAGTCTGGAAGAACTTGCACTAAGAGGTCAGAAAGTCTTTGCATGGAAATGTCAAAAACTTTGCACATATTCTCAGAGACAAATCTATCACCAGAGATAAAGACTCCTCCATTGTCAAACACAACACCTTTAATCATTGCTTGCCTCTAAGAGCGTCAACTCGAGTATTGTAATCATCAACCGTAATATATCTTAAAATATACAAAGGAAGTAAAACATCAGTGATGGAAGCATCTTTGGGGATAGCTTTCACAGCAAACCATTGTGATTTAGTGTATATTTTTGTTTGAAGCGTTGGTTGTCCATTTTTAATGCGACATAAAAAAGTGATAAAATGAGTGTGTTGGTCTTTGGTAATATTGTCAACAAATCCTATGACTTTTAAGATCTGTATATCTACGCCCAGTTGTTCTCGTACAATGCGCAGCATCGCATCTTCAGTTTTTTCTCCAGCTTTCACTAAGCCTGAAGGCACTGACCAATGCTCTTGAAGTGGAGATTCTTGCTCTAAGTGAACAAGCAAAGTTTCTTCTGTATCATTTTGAATGATAGCTCCGCAACGTAATTGAATAGTGTTTGGCATATAAATAACCTCGAAAGTATACTATATACTCCAGTATATAAGATTTTCTTTACTAGCGGAGAAAGGTTTAAAAGTGTTTAAAGGTCCTCAAGATCATGGTCCTCAAATGTATCATCCCAGCAGGCGGTAAAGGTACTCGGTTACGTCCTTACACTGAAGAAGTCCCAAAACCTTTAGTAGAAGTAGCTGGAAAACCTTTGTTACACTACACTTTCCAAACGCTCAAAAAGATGAAGGTAAGAGATATTATATTAGTAAATGGATATAAATCACATATGATTGAAGAGTATGTAGAGAAGCATGCCAAAGAGTTCAACGCTGTCTGCATAACGCAAAAAGAACATGAAATGCTTGGTTTGCCAAGTGCTATGATCAGTGCTGAAAAAGAAATTGATGATGATTTTATTATGGTATTGCCAGATTTTATTTTTGTAGAAGATATGAATTATGTCTTGAAGAAACATAAAGCAACAAATGCAGATAGCACGTTAGTATTAGACAAAGGAAAGCCATTAATCAATTGTTGTTCTTGTAAAGTAGAGGGCGATAGAATAACTGCCATTACCATGAACGACGGTTCTCCTAAGTCGATGCATGAATATCTCGTTTATGGAATGGATATACATAAGCCCGATTTTATAGATTCCTGTAAAAAACTCAAGCTAAGTGCTCGTGGTCAGTATGAAATCGTGCAAGCATATATAGACAGATTAAACGAAGGGAAAAAATTAGTAGGAGTTCCTGCAAAGAAAAAGGCTTACCATATTACTGCGCCACAAGATAAAAAGGAATTCGAAGCATTACAAAAGTAAAAAATGAAAGCTAGTATTCTCGAAAGCATCAAGCCAGGTAAAGAATATCACATAGTGCAACAAGGATATAGCGATATGCGGTTCTCCATGGGAAGTCATGAATTCTCCAAAGAAAGTCTAAGAAAAGCGAAAGAGCTCTGGGATGCTGCGCCAGGTAAATTTGATGGAACTTTAATGGGGGTAATAAAAGTTACTGAAAAAAGTGGAAAGGTGTATGTTGAAGTTGCGCCTATGCAATATTCTCTTTTTAGATATATAGCAAAATGTAGAGAAAATAAAATAGCTTTGCCAAAAAAAGACGAAATACTACCTATTGGAATTACAAGCATAACTTACTATACAGATAAAGCTGGAAAGAGATACTTTCTCATGGGCATTAAAGCAAGAGGCAATATTGAAGGTGGAAAACTAGAGTTTGTTCCACAGGGATTTTGTAACCCTCCAGAAAATAAAAACATGAGCACCTACATAGAAGAAACAATTACTCGTGAATTGCAAGAAGAATTAACAGCAAAAGGACAAGAAAAATCTAAAATTAGATTTAAGAGAATAGAAAATCTTGCATTGGTAGTAGAAGACCAAGCTTCAGATTATGCATTACAGGTAGAATGTGAAGTGGAAAATAAAAGTTTAGATAAATATAATGGTATCACTACAGAAGAGCACGAAAAAATTTTAATAGTAAGTGAAAATGAACTAGAACGAGCATTGGAAGATCCGACTGCATTTGTAAACAGCAAGCTGCCGGGGCTCAAGAAAAAGTCATTAGAGATACAAAATAGCAGCAAAGCAATAGCCTATACTTACATAATAAAGCACAGAAATCGTTTTACTTAGATTCAAGAGAGCGTATTTTTTCTTCTAGACTTTGTATTTTGCTTAAGAAATCCAAAGAGCTCATGCCAAGAGTGTCTCGAATAGAAGTAATAACTTCTTTAGCTGCAACACGTTTGCCCTCATACTCTACTGTTCTAAGAAGAATATTATACTGCTGGTCTCCAGTCAATACTTCCACACCTTCACCACTTCGAGTAATAGGTTTACCAGGAATATGTCCTTCCCACACCTTTGTGCTTGGGATAAGTCTGGCCTCCAAGATCTTTAATTGTTTGCCATTATAAAAAGTATAAGCAGGATCGAGCCCATGTTCAGGATCATCACAAGAGACGCTTCTGATTAAATTCCAAATCTCATGTCCAGAAGCTTTCCAATTAATTTCGCTATCTTCCTCACGAATGGAACAGGTGTAAGTAGCTCCTTCCTCACGCTGAGGTCTTTTGTGAACAGTAGCAGAAAGTTCTGGGGATCGCTCAAGATGCAGAGCTTTTTCATACACTTTGCCTAAATTTTGTAAGATAGTAGCATTCATGCTATTACGCATATCAACAATAGTTTCATCATCAGTAATCTTAATCTCCTTTTCCCAGTAGAGATCGCCTTCATCTAAGCCAACAACCATGTTAAAAAGACTTAAAGTGATAGCATTAAGTCCAAGACGAACTGACCATTCACTATTGCTGCTTCCTCTAAAGCGTGGAAGATAAAGTCCATGATGCAGGACATAAAAAGAAGGACCTGATTGACGAATAGTATCTGAAAATAATTTATTATAGGCACATAAAAGAACAGAGTCTGGTTTATCTTGCTGAATAAGATTCAAAATTGCTTCATTGTCATTGGTGTGCACAAGAGGAATGTCATGATGGTTGGCAAGTTGTTCGACATTAAGCACTTGGCCATGTTTACGATAGCGTCCTTTCTCCATAGGGGGGGCAATAACTTTAGTAATGTCAAAAGTCCCTTGGTCAAGAAGAGACTGTAACCCTGGCTGTGCAGTAAAGCCATAACCAATGTATAAAATCTTGTCTTTCTGTGTCATGGTAGTACTCAATAATAGATGTTCTAGACTATAGATATACTTTATAAATCTATGGTCTTCCCAAATTTCTAATGAAAAAACAACCGTTAGTTTCAATCATTCTCCCTTTCAGAAATGAAATAAGGGAGTTAGAAGAGACATTAAAGTCATTTATCGATCAAACCTATAAAAATAAGGAAGTCATTTTAGTAGACTCTGATTCTGATGATGGAAGCATGCAGGTAGCTAAGAGCTACGCTAAAAAATACAAGTGGATCAAGTATTTCAACAACCCTCCTAAGCCAGGAAAATGGGCAACAGAATATTATATTGATGCGATTAGTCGTGCCAAAGGCGAAGTGATCTACATGGCAGATGCTAATGGAAAAATCATGCCTAATTATCTAGCATTGACTGTTCCTTTAATCAATGATGAAGTGGCTGGTGTTGTAGGTAAGGTAATTATTTGGCCATCGAATGAATGGATCTCTAAGTTCAGAGACGTTCTTTGGACCTTGCGATATAATAATTATGCGCGTTTGCGACGAGAAACAAATGAAGGAAGAATCTTGCCAAGAACATTTTCAAAAAAAGCATATGACAAAGTGGGTGGCTTCAATCCCAGTGCAGGTTGGGCTATTGACACGTTCTTCAATAAATCACTCTTGAAAGCAGGCTACAAGATCATCTACGAGCCAAAAGCAGAATGGTGGCATAAATGGCGTAACAATCCAAAAGTATTGATGAAATATTCTTACAAGTTTGGAAAACTAAATTACGACACTATTAAAACAGACAAAAAACAGTGGTTGAAAATTGTATTCTTCTTATCGCCTTTCGTAGCTCTTATTGCAGGCTTCTTCAACCCTTGGTACTTTCTATATTTAATTATACATCCGGCCATCCTCATGCTCAAATATATGAAATTATTCTTCCAAGCGAAGGGACATAAAAATAGAAGGTATGTATTACTCGGTCCAGTAGTCAGTTATCTGCAGAATATTCCGTATAGTCTAGGTTTTCTCAAGAGTCTTATAACACCCAAAAAACACGTCTAGAAACCTTTATATAGTACGAAATCTAGGTACTAGTTATTAAGTATGAACGTCTTCTTAGATAACTAGTACCTTAATTATAACATAAAATCAAGGCTATAAAAGCCTTATGGAGAAATAAATATGACACAAAAATATGTCGTTGATACCTCTATCGTAATAGAGAAGATGGTATCCAAATTAATAAAAAATAAAGAAATAAAGGGCACGATCATCGTTCCAAACGCTGTAGTGGCTGAATTGGAGGCGCAAGCCAATAGAGGTCAAGAAATTGGTCTTTTAGGCTTAGAGGAGCTCCAAGAGCTGCAAAAGCTCACAGGACACGATATTGATATCCAGTTCATGGGGCACAGACCTAATGAAACACTAATTAAGTTCGCCATAGCTGGTGAACTAGCTGCTTCT
>CAYMIM010000009.1:0-9708 GCA_964390715.1 Candidatus Woesearchaeota archaeon
CCTTGTATACGAGCTTCCGCTAATTCAGGCATATAGAGGGCTGTATGTTTTTCTTGACAATTCTCGAGAGCTTGCTCTACTTGAGCATGATAGAATGTTTTGATTTCTTGCGTTGAAGCTGTCATTGTCATAGATTTAATAGTATGTTCTCCTATATAAATGTTTCTATTTGTAGTTACTTATGAGTGGTATTATTACTCATCTCTTGTTTAGAAAAGTTTAAATAGTAGTTGTACTCTAGTATAACTTATGGTAAGAATATCCACAAGAGTAGGACCAAAAGGACAATTAGTTATCCCTAAAGTCTTTCGTGATGAGTATAACATTCATCCTGGTGACGCAGTTGTCGTCAAAGAAGAGGGACATCAACTTATTATTGAGAAGCCCAAAGATCCTGTCGCCGCCTTAGCCGCTTTGGCTAAACGCATTGATTTTCGCGGCACGTTTGATTTTCGCATGCTTAAAGAAGAGAAGTATGAGGAACGATGGAAGAAAAACCAACCTATTACTTAGACGCCAACGTCTTTATTTACGCTTCAACTAGGGACGACGCTCTTGGTCAAGACGCCAGACGTTTACTGCAAGCAATACAAGCAGGCGCTTCGCAAGGTGTTACTTCTTGCTTGACTTTTGATGAGGTTATTTATGTCTTAAAAAAAATGTTCCCTGATGATATTCTCGCCGCAGGAGAACAAATTCTCAATCTAGATATTAAATTTCTCTCTATTGATAAGCCATTGCTCTATACTATGTTAACTCTTATTGAAACCTATCATTTACAACCGCGAGACGCTCTTCATTTGGCGACGATGCAGTCACACCGCCTTTCAAAGATGATTAGCGATGACAGAGACTTTGATGTTGTTCCTTCCATCGAGCGTCGATCTGTTCTTTCTTTTGGACAGGAAATCCACTAGATTTATAAACAAGAAAGCCTTATTTACCTTTATCTGGTTGAGGAAGGGAGGATTCCTATGAGAGAAGGTACTTTGCCGGTCGCGGGCATGGAAAAATTACTTAAGAAGGCTGGCGCAGCCCGGGTTTCGCAAGACGCTAAGGAAGCATTGCGAGATGTTTTAGAAGAATACGCTATGGGTTTAGGCGCGAAGGCGATTAAGTTCGCGCAGCATTCTGGTCGAAAAACGGTCAAAAGCAGCGATGTTAAATTGGCCTCGAAAGAATAATTCTTATAAAGATACTTTTTCTTTTCTTTTTTTATGAGACTAGGCATTGATTTGGATGGACCCTTAGTACATTTTGTTGAGGCATATTTACGATTTCATAATCGCATATATTCTACACGATTTTCTCCTCGTGAAATAAGAAAACATTATATGAGAGAGCAGTTAGGAGTTTCTGAGGAACAACATAGCAAAGATATTTTTGCTTTTTTTGAGTCGCCTGAATATGGAACTCTCAGACCTGTACATGCCGCTCTTCAAATCGTTCGCGCATTAAGAGAACAACATACTCTTCTTGTGGTGACCGCTCGATCTCTCAATTGGCAATCACTAACCGCAGCTACAGTTCAACAATATTATCCTGATTGTTTTGAAGGGATTCATCATACGACAGGTTATGGCTGGACGCCCAGAGCGAAAAAAGCGCAAGTGTGCAAGGACTTAAGACTTGACGCATTGATTGAAGATTGTGTGGAAAACGCAATTGAGGTCGCGCAAGAAGGCCTTCCCGTACTTTTAATCTCCCGACCCTGGAACCAGGACTACTGCCCATTACCCAAGTATGTACGGAGAATACGATGGACTACAGTAGAACCCGCGCTTAGAAAAACTTTTTCTCGAAAAGCGTCGCTTACTTCATCTTCTTCGTAACGTACATTTTTTGCTGACAGAACTGACAATTAAATTGCACTGCGTCTACTGTGACATTTTTCTGATCTTCCTCATCGAACATCTTCATCTTTTTTCTCTTGAAAGGCGTTCGCAGTTCACCATCTTTTTTACACTTTGGACACGTGTAGAGAATAGACATCGTTAAGGTGCCTTCATACTCTTCTATAGGAGCTTGATATTTGCACGAAGGACATTCGTATTCTTTCGCGCGCAACTTGAATCTGCCTGTCTTAGGATCTTTAGGTTTTTGCATTAATCCATTTTTACATTTTGGACATTGCTCTCTGAGAGCCCACGCCTTTATTTTTCCGTCGCCTCTAGTTCTATTCGTAAAATAAACACAATCGTCCATAGAAGCTGGTGGTGTGATAGTCATTGCTAGCTCATAAATAACATGAACCTTTATAAACTTTATTTTGAGCAATTCCTCTGTTAGCCCCGTCGTCTAGTGGCCAAGGATACGGCCCTCTGGAGGCTGTGACGGCAGTTCGAATCTGCCCGGGGCTATTACTCTTCTACTATTAAACTGATTTTTGCGATAAACTTCGTCGCGTTCGTGAAGATCTCTTCCAATCTTCTTTGTGTGTATGTTTTTATTGCTGTGTACCTGGCGATGTGACTCTCCTTTTTTGCATCTTCAAAATAGTGCACATATTCATCCTCGAAAATTTTATGTGATTGATTCAATATCTCTAAGTCTTCTTTTTCTAATTTGTTTGGGACGAGCAAATGACCAAGCGCTATCTGCGCCGCATCGTGATCGGAGACTTCATAGCCTTTTGATAAAATCGCCGCTTTTGCCGCATATAGCATCGAGTAATAGGAGACAGTAATCGCCCAATAATCCCAATAGGTTTTTTGCGGCTGATCTTTTGTTGGTTTTATCTCTTTAATGTGCTTAGCAACAAGCAAACTATTTTCTGCTTTTTTGAGAAACAACTTAATTTTAAATGATTCTCGAGATTCTTTTATTCTTTCTTTAGCTTTATACTCTAAGAATACACCCGCATAGAGCTTCTTATCGAAATGCATCAAGCACACATCCCCAAAATTCTTCTGGATTGTTAAGAATAATATGGTCTTTTAGAACTTGCTTTCCAACATTCTCTTCCTTGTCCTTTAACATATTTTTGAATTCCCTTTTGGTGATAAAAATAGGATTAATTTTTTTCTTAAATAGGAGCTCATATTTTGAGAAGGAGATCTCTTTTTTACCATCTTTGTTCACTATTAAAATATCTATATCGCTGCGTTCCGTTTCCTTTCTTTTAGCATAGCTTCCAAAAAGCACAACTATATTTTTGGTGTCTAATTCATTAGTAATTTTTTGAATGATAGGCTGCTTTTTTATGAATTCTTTCTTTTCTTCTTCTGCAGCAATGGTGAGATACGCTTTGATGGTGTTGTTTCTCAGATTTAGCTGCACTGTCTTTGCTCTTCCAATCTCTTCTACTATTAAGATATCTTTCATCCGCTGGATAGTCCTATGGAATGAGGCATAGGGAATGGATACTAGCTTACTGAGCTCGTGCATGGTAAACTCTCTCTTCAGATGCTTTCCTAAGTACTTTACAATTTTATATTTGTTGTCCATAATTGGATAATATTATCCATATTTGATATATAAAGGTTTTGTTTTATGGTGTTATTGTGCGGCAGCTCGAATCTGCCAGGGGCTATTACTTTTTTATAATAATTTTAGAAATTCTTCCAAGGATAACCCTGCTTCTCGAATAATTGCTCGTAATGTTCCTATTGAAAGCGTTTTATGGTTTGGCACTGTCAATCTTCGAAAAGGTGATTCACTTTGTCGCAAGATCATGTGACTTCCTGTTTGATGATCAAATTCGTATCCTAGACTCTTCAATATCTTTACAAGCTCTTGACCAGAAAGATCTCTTGGTAGTTTAGGCATTGATTTCTATAGTCTCTTCTTCGATAGAAGGAGGAATTGGCTCTTTATGTTTTCTGAGACTTTCTAAATAGCCTTTCATAGCATCTTCAATATTATTTAAAGCTTCTTTTCTTGTTTTTCCTTGGGATATACATCCAGGCAAAGAAGGACACTGTGCCACATACATACTATCTTCGTCTTGTTCGATAATAATGCGATATTTCATGATAGTGTTAAGTTTATTTTCTTTATATGTCTTGCGGTCAAACACGCGGAAATCTTTCGGAATAACTTATTTCTTTTCGAATCTATCTTTGTCTCTTCCGTAGCATTTATCCATGACTTGTTTGAATGAGTCATCTAAATTTATTCCTTGTGAATTTGCCATGCAACAAATCGCGAATATAATATCAGCTAACTCTTCACCTAAATTTCCTTCCTTTTCACCTGGCTTTTTCTTTTTTGGTCCAAATTGATGATTCACTTCTCTTGCTACTTCACCAGTCTCTTCCACAATTCTTGCAAGAATTTCATGAGGGCTCCAATAAGAGATTTTGTATTGTTGGACCCATGCATCAACCTGTCTTTGATAGTCACTTAATGTCATAACATAGAGCAAGCAAAGAAATACATAAACCTATCTGTCGAAAATATTTACTTCTCAGAGACAGAAAGCTTAAATAGGATTTTTCAAACGTTTTAGTCAGTGCTCCCTTCGTCTAGTGGTCAAGGACGAGAGCTTCTCGAGCTCTAAACTCGGGTTCAAATCCCGGAGGGAGCGCTCTTATATTTATACGCGAGAAAGACTAAGCTCTTTTCGATCGTCTTTAACACGAGAAAGAGCAATAAGCCCAAAGATTATAAAAACTGTAACTACAATTACAGCAATCCTATATCTATCACTTCCAATTGAAATCATGTTTGAAACAATTAATCCCCAGACTATTGGTCCAATCAAAGATGAAGCTCTTTCAGCGACCCCATAATAAGCAAAAGCAAGATTATGCTTTCCTTTTGGAGAAACATAACTCATAACAGACCTAGATACAGTCCAATTAGCTCCTAACCAAAGACCCATAATAGTTGTAGTAACAACAAATAAAGTAAAGTTTGTAGCAAGCCCAATAGAAGGTAAAATAATAACCCATCCACAAAGTATAAACATAAGTGTCCTTTTATGACCAAAACGATCTGCAATAAACCCAGACAATGTTCCCCCAATGGCAGAGGTAATCAATATTCCAAGCAAGATATAAGTCTTTATAGTGTCAGAAACTCCCCAAACTTGTTCAAGGAAAATAGAAAAATTATTAGCGGCAGTAAGAATAGCATCATTAAACAAGAAAAAAGCTAGAAGAAACACTAATACACTATGGTGGGCTAACAAAATCTTAGTTTCACTTATCACTTCCTTCAATCTTGATCTAAGCAATAGTTTTTCTTTTGGTTTTCGAGGTTCCTTAAAGAAAATAAGCATTGGAAGTGAAAATATGAAAAAAGCAAGCACTGAAGGCAAAAGTGTTTCTGCTCTAGGATTTGCACCAAATAAGCTTAAGCTTCCTGTTGATAATGGAAGAGCAATTAACAAACCTACAATCTGACCCAAATAATTTGCAGTTATGCCCAGACCAGAAACAAGTCCTCTTTTCTCTGATCTTGATATATCATTAATTAAAGGAGTATAGAATGTAAAAGAAAGCAGGTAGAAATAGAAACCTAACGTAAAGAATATGAGAGCACTGATCGGATGGTCAAATATTGCGAATAAAGCACAAGCACTAAAAAACACGGCTGTAAAAATAGTAGCATACCGCAAACCAACTATTCTTCTCAAAAATTTATCAAGTAATATTCCACTAAGAGGAGCAGTAAAGAGCAAAAGTATAGCGGAAACAGTAAATGTTAAATTATAATAAATATCAGCAACTCCTTTGTCAATAACTATCCATTGCGCAAAATACAGGAAAAATACAATAGACACCAGAGAATTAGCAAAATCGTAAAGAACCCAAAGAAAGACATTTCTTCTTGTATTCATGTACTCTAGGGTGATATTTGTATTAAATAACTTTCTATCTTCTTTTTTGTAGAATTTAGGCCTGAACTCTTTACCCTACCTAGCCATACCCCTTTATAAACCCATATTTCACCTCATAGCTATGGGAAGCTTTAGATCGAACAGTCGTGGAGGATATGGAGGCAGATCTAGTGGTAGCGGGTTTGGCGGACGCTCTGAAGGCAGAGGCGGATTCCAAAGAAGACCAAGCAATGACCGCTTTGAAGAAAGACCTAGAAGACGAGACGACTTTGAAGACCGAGGAGACTCTCGAAGATCTGAAAGAAGACCTCCTCTTGAAATGCATGATGTTGTCTGCGCTAAGTGTGGCAAAGACTGTCAAGTTCCTTTCAAACCTACAACTGATAAACCTGTTTTTTGCAGCGATTGTTTTAAGAAAAACGATAGCCCAAGAAATGATAGAGGATCTGGATCAGGCATCACTCCAGAACAATTCAAACAACTCAATGTTAAACTTGACAAGATTCTTGAGATTTTAGAAGCTGTGACTGAAGTAGAAGAAGATGTAGAAGATGATGAAGAGTCTGAAGAAGACAAAAAAGAGTAAATCATTTTTTAGCTATTTTCCATAACAAATTGAAATGACTTTTATACCCCTCAGCTATTTCTTTATCTCGAATTAAAATAACAAAAGGATTTTCCTTGCTCCAATGGATAATAGCGACACGATCCGCGTAGATGTTCATGGATGCTGGATTGTCATAGTCTTTTGGTAAATATTTCACTTCCGCTAGTTTGATGTTTCTCTCTCGTCTTTCTTTGCCGCTGTATAATAATTTTATCTTAATTTTCTTTTGGACACGACGTTTGTCATAGCTCTGGAAATAATATCGCAAAACTTCTTTGGCAAGTGAGGAAGCACTGATGATGAGAATTTCTTTTGCCACCGCTAACTGGTCCTCGAAGATATTTTTTAAGCCATTTTTTCCTCGATAGAATATAGTTTCTGATTTTTCTTTTTGTTGCTTATATTTCGCTTGTAATTGTGGAAGCAACTCTCGTACTGTAGCCTCTTTCTCTTTCAGCAAGTCTACCAATCTTTCCGGGTTTGTCGCTTCAAAGTATTTTCTGTTGTTTTTAACGATATATCCGACGAGCCCTTTCTGGATTAAACGCTCTAAAGCGTCATAGACAGAACGACGATGAATGCCTGATTTTCTGGTTATTAAGCCTGCCAATGATGGACCTAGCTCTAGCAGAGCATCATAGATTTTTGCTTCCATCCGCGTTAATCCGAAGACTTCTGTGAGCTGATTCATAAAGTTCTTTAGATATTTGAGTTTATATGTATTATGGTGTGCTTTATCACCACACTATTTTATTATGACTTCTTTCCACGTATATGTATCGGAGGATATAACATGACACAAACATTAACCCTAGACAAAGAAGAATTTTTTAGCTATCCAAAGACCAAAAGAGAAATTTTTGGTAACCGACGCCAGATTGATCATATTGGACGCAGTATGTTAGAAATGATTGTAAATCTCAAAGAGAATGAAGCACTTTTGACTGAGCAACATCTCGTTCCTGGAACTTATCGACATGCGCAAAACTTTCTGAAACGCGGTCCTGAAGTTTATACAGGCACACCTAAGACTCAAGAAGACGCAATGCGTGAGCAGCGCGGTCCTGGCAGAAGAAGACTTGTCGCTTTTGAAGGAGTAAAATCTGATGATTTGAGATGCGCTTATGTGTGGACTTCCATGCGCGATAATAAACGAAGAAAAGTTCATTTGGTAGATTGTTTAGAAGGCGCGAAGATTTTTACTTACGCGCATCAGACCAATGATCCTGAAGATACCATTAAAATAAAAGCCTATACAAAAGTAAAAAATGTTAGTGAAGCTGGAGGCATCTTTGATTGCAAAGTTCCTTCTCGAAGCCGTGATGGATCGTATTCTTTCGCTTTACATTCTGTGCCTCGCTTAGGAACAAAAGAACAATTTTATGTTTGGACTCATTTGCATAGCTCAGGTCATACGGGAGGCATCATCAGCAAAACACAAGACACTCGCTGTGGATCCAAACACTATGATCCTGTGAATTTTAGAAGCGTTATTGGAGAAGAACCTTTTTGTCCGCATGAAATCGCAGCCTATCTGAAAATTTCCGAGCAAGCAGGTAAAGACTCTCAAGGAAGAATTATGCTCCAACCATTCGCCTTGCCAACACCTGAAACTGTTAAATTTTATCGCAAGGTCAGAGAGCAAGTCATGGTGCGAGAAACCAAGAGAAGTAAAACTACGGGCAAGACCTATAGGATCGCACGCCCTTTTAACGAAGCAGAGATTGAAATCTTACTTTGGCAGTTTACCGCACGAAAAGGCTATGTGGACAGCTGGTATGCAAGCGAATCTCGCCATGGACAACGGCTCAGAGACTATGCTTGGTAATCTAGAAAGGTTTAAAACAAGCCTCTTCTTTTCTCTTTTATGGTAAAATTTTATGTGACGACAGCAATTGATTACGTCAACGCCAAACCTCATATTGGCCACGCGTATGAAAAGATTATTGCAGATGTTTTAGCTAGATGGCATCGTCTTTTAGGTGAAGATGTTTATTTTTTAACTGGCACTGATGAAAATGCGCAGAAAAATGCACAAGCCGCGAAAGAAGCAAAAGTTCCTACTAAAACTTTCATTGACCAAAACGCTTTAGCCTTCCGGCAATTATGTGATAAACTAGATATTAGCTATACTGATTTCATTAAGACGACAGAAGAACGCCATGTTAAAACAGTCCAAGCAATTTTTACAGAATTAGCACGCACCGGCGATATTTACAAAGGAACCTATGAAGGATTGTATTGCACTGGTTGTGAAGCTTACTATAATGAAAAAGATTTAGTCGATGGAAAATGTCCAGAACATACTAAAGCTCCTGAGTGGATCAAACAAGAAAGTTATTTTTTTAAATTAAGCAAATATCAAGACAAAATATTAAAATTACTCAAATCTGGAACGTTTGTCTTGCCTCCAGGAAAAAACCAGGAGATGATTAATCGACTAGAGAGTGAGGGATTAAAAGATTTATGCGTGAGCCGTTATACCGCAGACTGGGGCATTGAAGTTCCTATAGATAAAAAACACAAAATTTATGTCTGGTTGGACGCGCTCGCGAATTATATTTCCGCTTTAGACTATCCCGAAGGAAAAAAGTTCAAAACTTACTGGCCCGCGGACGTGCAAGTGATTGGCAAAGGAATCAACTGGTTTCACTCTGTTATTTGGCCTGGACTGTTATTCGCTTTAGGCGTCAAGCAACCAAAATTAATTTTAGTTCATGGCTACCTGACGATTGAGGGCAAAAAAATGTCTAAAAGTTCTGGCACTTCTGTCGATCCTTCAGAACTTGCTGATAAATATGGCGTTGACGCATTACGTTATTTTTTACTGCGAGAAATTTCTGTCTGGCAGGACGGAGACTATAGCGAGCAATCACTTAAGAATCGATTAAATAATGAATTGAATAATGACTTGGGCAATTTAGCAAGCAGAGTCTTGACGTTGACTGAGAAACATTTTCCTATTTTAAAAAAAGTGACTGTTGATGTCTCTTTAAGCAAGCAATTTTCTCTCCAAGCGATTAAACAACATATAGACTCTTTTGACCTGCATCTTGCTTTAACTGAGATCTGGACTTTTATTCACGCCGCCAATAGATATGTCAATGAACAGAAACCCTGGGAATGCAAAGGAGACGCTTTACAAAAACAACTCTATACGCTGCTTGAAGCTCTACGTGTTTTAAGCATCGTTCTACAGCCTTTTATTCCGAATACTACAGAGAAGATTAACAAACAACTAGGTGTCAAGCCAGGCACGATTAAGGATTGTACTTTTGGCAAGGTTACTACTTATAAAGTCAAAAAAGGAGAAAAT
>CAYMIM010000010.1:0-34233 GCA_964390715.1 Candidatus Woesearchaeota archaeon
TATTTTTACCTACCAATTATACAAAAGAGGAAATGAGGAAGTTCTATGACAAATATGCGCCTCTTTATACGAAAGAAGTGGCGTCGAGAAATCGTCTCGCTGCAGAATTTTTACTACAAAAAGTGAAGATAGAAAAAAATGAAAAGATATTAGATCTGGGTGCGGGAAGCGGGATATCTACAATTCCTTTTGTGGAGAAAGGATATAAAAACATTGTTTTATTGGACTATTCGAAGAAAATGCTTGCAGAAGCAAAGAAGAATAAAAAGCTTAAAACAGGTAAATTCATACAGTGGGATATTGCAAAAATGAAACTGAAAGAGAAATATGGGCTCATCTTCAGTATTTTTTCATTTGCCTCTAACGGTTATTTTCAGGAAAAAGAGATGCCAAAGTTATGGAGAAACATAGCATCTCACTTAAAACCAAGGGGAATTTTCATGATGATGGGATATGATTTCGATCCTCCAAAGAAACTATTCAGAAAGATACAAAGCGGTAAGTACGAGATTATTCCAGGTTATCAAGCGCAATGGTATATTGGAAAGAAGTGTAAATAAAGTAATGAAGATGAAACCCAGAACCCATCTCCCATTCCGTAAAAACACAGAAGGCTATTTCCTAGACAAAAACAAGAATATCTTAGCGCAAGTAAGCAAAGAAGGTTATCTCATTTTTCCTGGCGGAGGCATTGAAGAACAAGAGACTCCAGAACAAGGGCTCATCAGAGAGACGTTCGAAGAGACTAGAGCTATTGTAGAAGAACCATTAGAGGCATTAGGTAAACTCAAGATAATCTGGGATAACAATTGGGCAAAGACAGACAAGCAAAAGCGAAGATATGAACACTATCAAGGCGACGAGATGTATTTCTTCTTCGGCAGGATCAAAGAGTTCAGACAACAAGACAATCATGAGGACGCGTGGCAAGGAGAAAAACTGATGTCGTTAGAGAAAGCAATAGAGATACTAGAATCTAGCAGGAATAAAAGCGAATATAGAAAGAAACAATTACAGTATCTACAGGAGATACAAAAGAAACAGCAATGATAAAAGAAGCTGTAAAGATGAAATAATCATTTAATTATTTAGAAATATACACTTGCTTTAAGAAAGTCTTCATATCTCGATTATGGATATATTCTGATCGAGATAATTCTTGAAGATACTTCTCTTGAACATAGACATTTTCTTCAATTCTACAATTTCCCCATTCTGGCTGTTTCCAATCTTTTCCCCAATCCCAGTTAATATAGCAAAAAGCTTTCACGTTAGGGTGGCTGTGGATCCACTGAAAATAAGGTTTAAACCATCCATCCCAGCTTTCTTTTCCTTTGTCAACCCCAATACCTGCTGCGCTGGATTCTCCAATCATCATAGGTTTTTTATGTTTCTTCGATTCTTTATAAAAATCTTCAGTTATTATTTTTAAATTATTTTTTTCAGTGAAATGTCTTGCTCCAAATAAGTCATCGCTAAACCAGTCAACATAATCATTTCCAGGATAATAGTTCATTAATTCACCTAAATCTCTATTAAATGCAGTACAGACAGACCAAACCATAGCAACGTTAGTTACATGATGTTTACGAAAGGTATCTACAATATATTTCCAAGATAGAATAAAATGTTGAGGATTATAGTTATGAGTAGGATCATTGCATTCATAACCTATTCTCAAAAAAACAGGATTTTTAAGGTCTTTGAGAGTCTTGATTAATGACAAGAGCTCATCATCATAATGTCCTTCAGAAACTTCCTTGCATTTCTCTTTTTCGTTTCGAGGCTTTAAGTTGAATCCTAATTGAAGGCAAAGGTTAGGACTTATAGAATGCATGATTTCAATTTTTTTAAGAAGTTTTTCTTTAACCTCTCCAAGGCGGACATATTCCATGTATATGAGGGGTTTATAATTTCCTACAACATCCCAGTATTTTTTAAATTGCTCTGGGCTTTGTCCGGCACCATGAATAATCTTGCATCCTTTTGGTTCAAACTTCTGTTGAAAGCCCATAACATCAAGCCAATCCCTTGCTATTAAAATAGTAAATGTAATTTAATCTTATTCCCTTAAATCGAAGTAAAGTAACATGGCAATTATGATGGTTCATAGCTCCTCGTTGCTTAAAAGACAGGCCAAATTTCCAGCCCAATAAAGCTCTGATTATGCCTCCATGACATACAATAATAATTACTTTTCCAGGATGCTCTGTAAGAATTTTATTTAAAGTCTTTTTTGCGAGAAAATATTTTTTCACAGTTCTCCAATAGCCAGAAAGATAATACTTTTTAGTCCATAAGACCTTATTAACTTCACACAGTCCATGTTCAACAACAGGTTTTTTATGAATTGCTTTTCCTATAACATCTGCAGTTTCCAACGCGCGTCTCATGCTACTTGAATATAAAACATCAATCTCTTTTTTTATGAGAGAGAATTCTTTCGCTAGTACTTTTGCTTGTTTCTGTCCCAATGAGCTTAGTCCAGATCCTGGATGTTCTGGTGTTCCATCTTGATTAAAAACCATATCGCCATGTCTCACAAAATAGACCATAGTCTTGCCTTTTTGAAATATATTTGGATGTTTAAGAACCATAATTACTCACCGTATCTTAGCATATATATATATATATATTCATCTAAAATCTTACCTTGCTTAAAATCTTACCTTGCTTATAGAGGCGTAGCACAAATCCAGATCCGTGTAAAGTAACCATGAGAAAGAGAACAAAAGACAGTTTTTAAGCTTTGAGGAATGTATTTTTTAAGTGTAGAGTCCGGAAATTATTTCGCACTAGTTTTATAAGCGATATCTTTATAAATATCTTGCGCTGCGTTTCTCTAACTTATATTGAACAAAATGGGGGATTGATCTTTTTGGCGAATACAAAACATATTACAACTGAGCATTCTGCTCCTAGACACGTTGATGCGGCGGCGGCCTGGAAAGTAGGTTGCTTGATGTTATCAGTATTATTGATTATTTCAGTGTTAACGCAAGGATTTGGTTTCGGAAGCGGTAATGCGGCTCCCCAACAAATCGTACCGCAAAATCCAACAGGGGGCCAACAGCAGCCAATAGTAAAGGCTGATTTAAAAGAAGATGGTGATCCAGCGATGGGTGATAAATCCGCGCCAGTAACGATCTTCGAATTTTCAGATTATCAATGTCCATTCTGTAAACGTGCTTTTGATGAAACGTATCCAGAAATGAAAAAGTTAGCCGAGGAAGGAAAAATACGTTTAATCTTCAAGGATTATCCGCTACCATTCCACGAGCAGGCTGATGAAGCCGCGGTAGCGGCAAGTTGCGCCGGTCAACAAGACAAATACTGGCAGATGCACGACAAGTTATTCCAAACCCAAACAACATGGTCTGGTAACACTGATCCTTACACAGTCTTCAAAGGCTATGCGAAGGAATTAGGTCTTAACGCTGGTAAGTTTGACAAGTGTATTGTCGATCCTGCGGTAGCTAAAGAAGTGCAAGATGACGCGAATGAAGGTAGTGCCGCTGGTGTGTCTGGTACGCCAACATTCTATGTGAATGGTATCCAGTTAGTAGGCGCGCAACCTTGGACCGCGTTCAAGCAAATCATCGATCAAGAGCTAAGCAAATAAATGAAAGCTCTTTTTTTCTTTCTTTTTTCTTTGATATTATTAACAGCGTGTACTCAGGAAGCTGGCAAAGTAATAATTGATAAGCCAATAGACACAGCAAATCTAGGCGGTTCCTTCAAAGCGACAAATAATACTATTTGTATGCAAGAGGGAAAACCTATAGTGCGTGAATTCGCGACCTCTTGGTGTCCTCATTGTGCCTGGGTAAAGCCAGTCTATCAGCAGGTAGTCAAGGAATACGCGGGAAAAATCAGCGCTTATCAGTGGGAAGTCGATACAGGAAATAATCTGTTGACAGAAGAGTTGGAGTTTGAAGTGCCTGCGAACGAGATGAATATCTTTGAAAAGTTCAATCCTAATAAAAGCATCCCAACATTTATAATCGGCTGTAAATATGTGCGTATAGGAAACGCTTTCGAAGAGCAAAATGATAAAAAAGCTGAAGCTACGGAATTGCGCGCGGTAATAGATAAGATACTCAAGGAGGCAAAATAAATATGAAAACAGGCGAAGTGCTTTTAATAATTGTCGCTCTTATTGGCGCGTTAGTCATGAATGGCTGTACTAGTAACCCTGGTGATCCAGGCGCGAAAGAGCCTATTCTTTGTCCGGCGGACATGTTTAAATGTCCTAATGGTGCATCAGTAAGTCGAGATCCAGACAATAATTGCGAATTCAAAGTTTGCCCAGATAAAAAAGAGCCAATAGTATGTCCTGGAGACATGTTTAAGTGCCCTGACAACTCACTCGTAAGTCGAGATCCAGATAATGACTGTAAATTCAAGACCTGTCCCACTACAGAAACTATCAAGGCATTTGATATCAAGGCAAAGCAGTTCACATTTGAGCCAGATACAATCACCGTAAAAAAAGGCGACACCGTTCGCTTGACTGTAACTAGTGTTGATGTAGCGCATGGTATTGGTATTCCAGAATTCAATGTGAATCTGAAAGTAGCCAAAGGTGAAACTAATTCAGTCGAGTTCGTCGCGGATAAAGCGGGAACCTATACTATACGCTGTAATGTCTTCTGTGGATCAGATCACAAGAACATGAAAGCTACCTTAGTGGTTGAAGCATAAGATGTCGCGAAAGATCAAAGAGAGCCTTGACAAATATGCGTTAATGCTAGTCAGGATTGCTCTTGGTCTTCTTTTTCTTTATTTTGCTTTCGATAAATTGCAGTCACCAGAATCTACAGCAGTAATCATTCAAGCATCTATGATAGCCGCGCTTATGCCTACGTCAAACGTCATGATTTATGTTATCGCGATCGCTGAAGCGCTTGTCGGTGTATGTCTCATCTGCAAGATTCAGGTGCGAAAAGCGGCAATCTTGGCGGCGGTTCTTCTGGCGGGCATTATAGTCATTGCGCGAATCCCTCAGGATATAGTGTTGTTCTTCCTTGCGCTCTATCTCAGCACATCCCATGCGACAAAAACTCATCACTAGTCTGGGAATAATTCTTGTACCTCTAGTTATTATCTTGTTAAGTGCGGACATAGTCATTTCTAATGAAAAAGTGCACCTAAAACTATTGCAACAATATGAAGTCTATGAACAAATAAATGCTTCCCGAGAAACAGTTGATGCGCAAGCAACTAATATTTTAGCTTATCTGCAAGATGAAGAGCCTTTGCAACCTCTCTTGCTCAACGAAAAAGAAGTAAGACATATGGCGGATGTAAAAACGCTGTTTACAAGGGGATATCAATTATTAGCTATAAGTATTTTATTGTTGAGTACCTCTCTTTTAGTTAGTAATCAGAAAAAAAGAATAATCCTCTGGGGAATTATATTGACGATCGTAGTGGTTAGTTTATTTACCCTAAGTAATTTTACCAACATCTTCTACAATTTTCATGTGCTCTTCTTTAACAATGATCTCTGGATGCTTAATCCACAAACAGATAATCTCATAAAAATGTATCCAGAAGAAATATTTCAGGCATTCGCGTATCGCATAGGAATGATCGTCACAGGTATAACAATCAGTAGTCTAGCGATAAGTTTATATAATTCCAAGAAAAAAGAGAAACTATGGCAAAAAGCGTGATGATGTACACTTCTCCAACCTGCGCGTGGTGTCATAAAACTAAAGAATTCTTCGCAAAGCACAAGGTCAAATTCACGGAAAAAAGCATCATAGATGAAAAAAACGCTAACGAAGCCCAAGAGAAGTCTGGACAGATAGGTGTTCCAGTCATTGAGATCGATGGAAAGATTATTGTTGGATTTGATGAGCCAGCTTTAAGAAAAGCGTTGAAGATCAAATGAAGCTCAAGCAGATTCCAGAAGATTTCTACGTCAAAGAAATAAATAATATTCCTCTAAAAAAGAAAGGAGACCATTGTTACATATTGTTAAAAAAGAAAAATTGGACAACAACACGCGTGATTGAATCACTCGCGCAGCGTCTACGAGTAGATCAGCAAAAGTTTCATTTCGCTGGTCTTAAAGACAAAGATGGAATTACCGAGCAAATAATCTCTGGCTACAAAATAGATATAGAGTTTCTCAACAAGATCAAGATAAAAGATGTAGAATTAAAGATACTTGGTTTCGGCGACGATCCTGTAAAAATGGGAAGTCATCAGGGCAATGAGTTTATTGTAGTAGTCCGTGACTTAGAAAAATCATTGAATATAGAAAATTTACAAGTACCCAATTATTTTGATGATCAGCGTTTCGGTGGTTCCATTCGTGCTATAACTCACCTTGTTGGAGAAGCTTTGGTCGAAGGGGATCATGAGCGTGCGGTCCAGAAGTTATTGTTGCGTCCTTTTCCAGAAGAGTCACCTGAAAACAAAAAATATCGACAGCAGCTAGAACAGCAATGGCCAGACATGAAGAACATCGTAGTGCCAAAAAATCTGTTCGATGAGCAGCGCGTCATAAAAAGTCTCCAAGAATTCCCCCAAGATTACAAGCGCGCTATCAGAAGTCTCAACAAGCGCTTGCTCATGCTCTGCATTCATGCGTATCAGTCTTATTTATTTAATCTACGATTGGTCGAATATATCGAGACAGAAGAAAAGTATGCCTATGTGGATTACGTCTTGGGAAAATTAGCTATTCCTCTAAAGAAAATACCTGAAAAAAATATTCCTCTAGTCGGTGTAGAAATTCCAAGTATACCTGAGTTCAATATGAGAACAACCCAACGATCAGCGGTCATCATAATAAATAAAATACAGATAAGCGAACTAGAGAAAGATGAGCTCAATAAAGGAAAATACAAGCAGACACTTACTTTTTCTTTGCCTTCCGGTTCGTACGCGACAATCGTTGCGAAGACTTTGTTTGTCCGTTCTTAGTTTTTTTCCAATCTTTCATAGCTTCGCAATAACGTTCTTCACCTTGTGAATAATGTCTTGGATATTGTCTACAGATCTCAGGTCGAGAATCATAAATGTTGCACAGCCATCCTTCTTTGGTTTTTCTTACATTTTTGCAGGGAAAATCAAAAACAACTAAATAACTGTCTCCATGTTCTTCAACCCAGATTTTGTCAGTGTCTAGCATGCGAAAGCGATCAACTTCTCCGCTCCAAGGACCCTTCTTTTTGGGATAGGCGATCCAGAACTTCGTGCAGCAATTGCCACAGGAAGCGCATTGCTGTTTAGTAGTGGGAATCATGCAAAGTAAACAGAGATAGGGGCTTTTAAGGATTATGCTGATGTTAATTCTGCGCGATAAATAGAAAACCTATTAAATAATCCCCATATATCAAAAGCATGTGAAATATTCTAAACGTCGCCGAGATTTTTTCTGACCAAAAATCAATAGTGGAACTCCAAAAGAAACTTCCAAAATTATTCCTTATGGCTGAACTTGAAAGCTCAAGAGCTGGAAAAATGGGCATGGAAGTTGGCTCCGCTAGAGAGAGAATACTCATCTCTTATTTTATTTATAAATTTGGTGAGAATAAAGTCACTGTGAATCTTCCACCTACAGAACACGAGATAGACGTTTTAGTAAATAATAAGCCTTATTCTATCAAAACGATAACTGATAATGCTGGCGTAAAAGTTGTTTGGACTGTTGATAGAGAAAAGGTTCTCGATTTTATAAAAAAGTATCAACCTAAATGCGATATTATTTTAGTGAACATTCGTTGGGGTGGTGAAGGTAATCTTTTCTTAATTCCTTTTGAGACGCAAAAAGAGGTATTTTTAAAATTGGGCGTGGATGGTTATCTTAAAGCTCCTAAACAAGGAACTAATCCTCGAGGTATAGAGTTTAGTAAAGAAACATTGTTAAGACTTTTAGCGCATCCTAAGACTTTGAGGATATCTATACAGTGGAAAAAAGAAGAATTATCATATAACATTTTTGAGCGTTGGATCGACGCGTGGATTGATGAAGATTAGATATTATCTTTAATTATTTTGATTACATCGTCAACGTCTTTTTTAATTTCGCTTTCCCAAAAACGTAATACTCTGTAATTCAATTTTTTAAGTTTTTTATTTATTTTTTTATCTCTTGCGATGTTAGTCTTTATTTTCTTAAGCCAATACTTCTTTTTTGATGGAGAAAACTCAGCCGCTCTACTTCGTAGTTTACGCAAACGCCAATTATTTCCATGCCAAAAATCACCATCACAAAATATAACTAATTTCTTTCCATAAATCATGAAATCGGGAGTTCCTAAAATATTTGAATAGCGTCTAAATTTAATTCTATTTTTTCTGAGTGACTTGGCGAGAATAATCTCCGGTTTAGTATTCTTAGATCTAATCTTCGACATTATTTGAGAAGTAACTCTGGGATCTCTATTGTAGTTTCGCATTTTTCGCCTCTTAAATAAGATAGTATTGATCTTGCGATGTGCCAAGCAAAGACTGGTGGTACAGCGTTACCTATTTGTTTGTATATATTAGATGGAGCGCCATAAAAATCAAAATTATCGGGGAATGACTGCAATCTTGCGCATTCTCTAACTGTTAGTCTTCTGGGCTGCGCATAATGAAACTCTATATTGCCGTGATGTTCCGCCCTAATAGTTATACTTGGCTTATTTGGCTTAAGAGCCTTATTGCCTTGAGCGTGTGATCCATAATTTCTCGCTTTTGAATATTCATTTTGATGTTGAATATGTTTATTTATAGTTATTAAATCTTGAATGGCTTGTTCAGCGGTGATCCAAGAGTGTTTAGATAAATTAGGTTGAGGAGGGGTATAAGGTCCTAACTCATCATGAATATCTTTTCTAACTCCAAATATTAAAACTCTCTCACGTAGTTGTGGGACACCATAATCCGCTGCGTTGAATAAAAGATGAGTAACGACATATGAGGGAAATATTTTTTTAAAATCATCCTTGATAGTCTCTAAAGCGTTTCCAAGATTCAACAATCCTTTAACATTTTCAGCTAAAAAGAATTTTGGTTTCTTGAGTTCAATGACTTTTTTCATTGATTGGTAAAGCAATCCTCTTTCAGAGTTAAATCCTAATCTTTTCCCGGCTAGACTAAAGTCTTGACAAGGAAAGCCTCCTGTAATTATATCGCAATCAGGGATTATATTTGGATTGTTTTTTAAAATAACTCTAATATCCTCGCAAAGAGGAGTCACCCCAAAGTAATTTTTGAAAGTCTCACACGCTTGTGGAACTATATCGTTAGCGAAAACGATGTTAAAGTTATTCTTAGGATATTCTTGCCCTAAATACGAAAAACCACCCTCAAAACCTAAATCAAGACCTCCACACCCAGAAAATAGGGAAACTACTCGAAGACTCTCTTTTTCCTCTTTCATATTTCTTATATTGTTTTTATCCTTCATAAATCTTACTAAGGTCTTTAAGAAGCGCGGTACCACTCTTGAATGTGTAATTCATTCCAGAAAATTTACGAACTAGGGGTTTATTGCGCAAATCCAGTGGCAACACAAGTCTTTTAAGAGGAAAACACTTAGAGAAATATGAAAAGAGATGAAACAAAAAGCGCTTACGTGTACTATTTGTGAGACAGGGATAAAGGTTCCTTTCTGCTGTAAAAAGCAAATGCAGATAAAAAATAATAACCTAATCTGTAACCTTTGTAATAGTGAGCAAGACATCCCTATTTGTTGTGAAAATGCGATGCTCGTGGTGAATTCCTAATGGATCTGCTCAAAAGATTAATGGAATTGCCTGGTCCAAGTGGGGATGAATGGCGTGTCCGTGAGTTTATCAAGAAAGAAATCACTCCGCATGTAGATGAAGTCTACACCGATAAATTCGGCAACTTAATCGCGCATAGCAAAGGAAAAGGCGCGAAAGTCATGCTCGTCGCCCATATGGATGAGATTGGATTGATGGTTAAAAGTATAGAACATAATGGTATCACGTGCTCTGAGATTGGAGGGTTTGAAGCGATATCTTTACTAGGAGAAATAGTAGAGGTAGAAGCGAAAGGAAAATTTATCACTGGTATTGTGACCACAAAAGAAATCGCCAATGACGAGAAGATAAAAAAAGTCACCAAGATCGAGGACTTGATTATTGACACGGGATTTTCTCGAGAAGAATTAGCTAAGCAAGGCGTTGAAATTGGATCCTATATCCATCTGCATCCTAGGGTAAGTATGTTGCGGAACGGGAAGCTCATCGCGGGAAAAGCGTTGGATAATCGCATGGGATGTTATGTGCTGATCGAGTTGGCTAAACGTCTTAAAAAGAAAAACAGTGATCTCTATTATGTCTTTACTGTCCAGGAAGAGATTGGCCTCTATGGTGGGGAAACATCAGTCTATAGTCTTGATCCTGATTGGGCCATCGCTGTTGACACGACAAGCACTGACGATTTCAATGATTCTTCTTCAAGAAAAATTGGTGGCGGTCCTTGTCTCACGATAAAAGACGCGGACATGATAACAAATCGCTGTATTAATAACTGGCTCAAAGAATTAGCAAAGAAAAATAAAATTCCTTTGCAGTTGGACATTAGTGATTTTGGCACTACCGATGCTTTAACCATTTCTGTCGCTAAAGGAGGCATTCCTTGTACAGTCTTAGGCATTGCTATTCGGAATATTCACACAACAGTTGGTGTTGCAAGCGTACAAGACATCGTGCAAGTCATACAATTGCTAGAAGAATTATTGAAAGAGCCCGCGAAAAAGTGCGTTCCTTAACCTTAAAATTTTACGACCCCCAAGCTCTGATGCGACCCTCTTCGTTTTAATCAGAGCTGACCCTCATAACTTTGCAATCTACACTACTAAGCCAGAAACCTGTGCTCTCAGCAGTACACAGATAAACGTTTACGACAAGGGCATCATCTTTGCTTACGTCATAGTTTTTGTATTTTTTATATTTTCTCCACTTTTCTGCGTCTTCATAACCAGGAATGGAAGGGTCTAACGTTTCGCCATCAGGTATTTGTTTACAACCAGATGAACAATCCACTTTAAGAGGGTTATTGGTCCATTCCTCTCTACAGTAAGAGCCAGCTCTTTCAGACTGAGGTTTTGCGTTCCAACATGTAGGTATTTTTAACTGTAAATTGATCATACATTTAGCATAGTTCGTCACTTCTTGTTTTTTCCATATTTCACATTCTTTCAAAAATTCATATGCTACGTCATAATACGGAGGATCAGGATCTGCTTTAAACACTCTAGTACCACCAACATCAAAACCTACAATATACTCTTGTTTTTTATAGTTGGGATACCCTCCCGAACAAAATCCAATAGCATAAGGACAAGTAGGTTGAGAATTTGGTCTATATTCGCCTCCGCTAGTAATTGTAGATGGATTTACAGCTCTAACTTCAGCAATCGGAGAAGCTAATCGAGAAGTTGATCGCGTAATTTGACCAGTAGGAGAATAATAGGAAGAGAAAAATACCACCGCAATAATTAAAAAAACTAGTAGAAACAATACTTTCTGGCTAACACCCTTTCCCATAGCCAATACAGTGAAAAGAAGATATATATATATATAATTGTTTTTCAAGAGATATGTTGCAGAATATAAATGAAACGTCCAAATCTTTATATAGAACCGCATTGTCCAAGCATCTATGAATCGTCGAAACTGGCAAGTATTTGGTCCCACAAAAAAGACAAGGTATGCTATTCTAGGTACAGTAGTGCTAGTGCTCATAGTAATTGCCGCCTGGTTAGTCATGCGTGGTGATAGTCCTACAGCTGCAGCAGTTAGTCAACCAACTAATCAATTGACAGGCGCAAGCATAGAACAACAGCGAGGTCAAGAGCAAGAACAACAACAGCTTGAGCAGCAGCAACAAAACATTCCTGAAGAGCAACCAAAAGAAGAAGATAGGAAATATTTTACTTACCGTGAGCAGTGCGCTTTCGACATGAAGCAAAGACAGGATGACGTCACTGACGCAACTAGTAATCGCGATGCTTATCAAAAAGAATTAACAGTCTTAAGTGAAGAATATGAGAGGAAAAAGAAAGAGATTGAAGAGCGGTATGTTGGATCAATAGAAAGATTAAAGGGAAAAGTAAGTGAAGTGCAAAAAGATCTCGATGATGTGCAAAGAAGATATGATACGACAAAAGCAACTTGTGATGCCCAACAGCCAAGGTAATCTTTTTGTCCCTAATATAGAGTAAATTTTCTCCAGAAGGTTTAAAAAAGAAAAAAGTCATGGAAATTGTATGGAAGAACACGATCTCAAGTTTTTTAAGATGGCTATCGCTAGCGTCTTAGGTATTTTGATATTATTGCTCGTTACTTCTATATTCATCGCGTTCTATAGTGTTGGAGAAGCAGACACATACGCTCCATCAACAACAAACACCTATGTACCGCAAACACAGCAACCATATACAAACAACGACAGATATGCAGAAGACGAATCAATAAGTAATCCTTGTGGTCGAGATCCTTGTCAAAAACAATATGAAAATATAAACGTTCCTCCTTGCGCGGATCCTTGCAAAATGCGAGTAGAATACACCAATAAATATTTCTTGCCTTATCCAAAATACACCTATGATCGATACTATTATGAGCCTTACCCAGTCTATCCTCAGTATAACTATGAACATTATCCAGTAAATCAGCGTTTCTTCCATCACAAGATAGTGCAGAGAGATTATACTTATTAGAACCCATTAGAAAAGGTTAAATAACCTAACTTGTTCTCAGATAGTGCATGAAGAAAAAAGAGGCGGGAGAACGTCAAACCAATGGAAAATATATTCGTTCTCTCGTATTTGGATTTAACGATGGGACAGTTTCTAATCTGGCTTTAGTCGCTGGCTTAAGCGGTGCTATGTTAGGCAATAAAGTAGTTATTCTAGGAGGATTAGCGGATATGATCGCTGGTGCCATCTCTATGGGGCTTGGTAATTACATCGCGACAAAATCGCAGATGGAATTCTACCGTCATGAATATGAGAGAGAGAAACAAGAAATTAAGTCCGTCCCTAATCTCGAGAAAAAAGAAATCGAAGCGCTCTATAGAAGAAAAGGCTTCGAAGGCAAAGAGTTGCGAATGGTAGTCAAAAGAATTACCAGCAACAAGAAGCGCTGGCTAAAAGTGATGATGGAAGAAGAGGTTGGCGTTACCAAGTCATCTTTGGAAAGTCCTCCTGTGATCGGAACGATAACGTTTTTCGCGTTTTTGATTGCCGCGGCCATTCCCGTTATTCCATTTTTCTTTTTCCCAATACAAACGGCTTTGCTGCTGGCTTCAGCAACCTGTATGACTCTTTTATTTCTTGTAGGCGTTGTAAAAACTCCCTTCACGGGAAAGAATTGGTTAAGAAGCGGTTTGGAAATGGTGATTATTGGTGCGATCGCAACTTTAGCTTCCTATTATCTGGGACAATTTTTCAACGAGTATTTGGTGAATATACTATGAAAAAAATAATCATAATAATTATGCTTTTAGCAGTTGCAGGATGCACAGCGGGTAAGCCTTTGATCTCCAAAGATACTGAAATAAAAACGACTCCAGAAGAGATAGTAATACCTCCTAATCCCGAAGAGAAAGAAACGATTTATATTTATGATGGCATCAAAAAAGAAAGTTATTGGATGAACAAGACTAAAGACGCGGGCAAGAGATGTAAAGTCGCGGCAGAATGTGAAGGATGGTGCGAACCCATCGAAGGAAGCAAGGAAGGCAAATGTAGCTGGTTCCCCAAGCCCATTGGTTGTAAAAAACGTCTCGAACGTTTTGAGATTTTTGATGTCTGCGCTAATTTAACCATAAAATCCTGATCATGAAACTTGTAGTTGTAGCTTTAGGAGGGAATGCGCTGTCTAAAAGCGGTAAAGTAACCTATCACGAATTAGTGAAAACAATTAAGCATACAGGTGCGCTTTTGGCGGAGCTGGTAAAGAAAAAATATGGATTAGTCGTTGTCTTCGGTTCTGGTCCGCAAGTGGGAGCGCTCTTAGCACAAAACCAGATGGCGAAAAAAGAGATTGATCCTATGCCTCTAGATGTTATTGACGCGGAAATTCAGGGGCAAGTAAGTTATCTGCTCGAACAATCTTTGCAAAACGCTTTAAGAAAAAGTAAAATAAAAAAATCAGTAGTGAGTATGCTCACGCAAGTCATCGTTAGCGAAAAAGATCCAGCGTTCAAACATCCCTCAAAACCTATAGGTCCTTTTCTCACAAAAAAAGAAGCGGAACAACTGCGGAAAAAAGGAGTAAAGGTAATCGAAGACGCTGGACGCGGCTATAGAAAAGTAGTTGCTTCCCCAAAACCTATAAGCATAGATGAAGTCAAGCTCATCAAAGAAGCGGTAAAACGTTCCATAGTCATCGCGGCGGGCGGTGGTGGTATCCCCGTCGTCAAAGAGAAAGGAAAACTCAGGGGGATAGAGGCGGTCATTGACAAAGACAGGACAGCGGCGCTTCTCGCGACTTCTATAAAAGCGGATGAGCTAATAATTCTCACCTCAGTGCCTTATGTGTATCGCAATTATGGAAAGAAAAATAAAGAGCCTTTGAAACACTTAACAATGAAAGAAGCAAGAAAATATTTACAGGAGGGTCACTTCCCTGAAGGAAGCATGGGACCTAAAATAGAGGCGGCTATCGACTTCCTAAGGCATGGTGGAAAAAAAGTTATAATTACTTCTCCAGAAAGAATAAAACAAGCATTAGTGGGAAAAGACGGAACTAGAATAGAAGTATAAAAAGAGCTAAAATAATTCTATTTTATGTAGTGGATAAGTTTAAAAATCGATACTTATGGCATTTTAGAGATGACAACAGTAAATAAAAAATTACCTGGAGCCACAGAAATCGTTGCGGAGATAACTGTACCTTATTTAAGAGAGAATTTAAAGGGAAATCGAGAGACATTATTTCACGCATGGACACCTCCAGAACTTGCTTTGTTGAGAGAATATTGTCCATCAACTTACTTTCGTATTTGTAGTGATAAAAATGTGAAACTCTATGTTCCTGGATTTTCTCTAACCAAAGACGAGGGATCAAATAGATTAGAAAGATTAGCCTTACAGACACAGTCAGAAATAGCAACGAGAGGTTCTACATTGGATGTTGGGATAGTTCATGGAAGACGTGATGAAGGAACTGTAGAAAGCAAAATCCACCAGCTAGGAAGAATGTATAGCTTATTTCGCTTGTTAGATCTACCAACGCCTGAAAAGCTTCCTAAAGGTCTCTTAAGGAAAGGGTATGATTTGACAGACATTCTTATTGAGATCAAAAGAAGATTCGTAACATTATTAGGAACCTTGCCAGAATATGGGGAAAGATTAGAAACAGTAAGAAAATGCGCGAATCTAACTTCTGCGCAAAGAGAAAAATTTGCTTATGTCGACATGTTAAAACAGATAATGGGAAATGATTTAGAAGCGGTTGTAGCATATGGTTCATCAACAAAAGAAGAGAATCCACAGATGTACGATGATTATGATAATTATATTGTGATTAAAGATGGTTCTATAGATAGAGTTATGGAGAGTCTCAAGAATAAAAGATTTAACCATCCAAGAGATGGAAAACATATAGGAATAAATGTTGTGGAAAGAAGATCATTTGGAAAACTAAACAGAATTAATCATGCTCCAGATGAAGTAAGAGAAAATGGTATAGTTCTTTATGGTGAAGTGGAGTTCCCAGTGCCTACAGAAAGAGAGGTCTTAGAGCGAGGAACATCATATGCTGTATTAAGAGCTAAAACTTTGAAGTCTGGAGCCGCAAGATTTGTTCCTAATCCTGAAGTAATGAACAATAAGCCAGATTTGTTTGCGTTTTTCCAAAAAACACAAAGATTTTTGATGGAAGCGGCATTAAACAGAAGTGAAGGTCTTAAAACAAGGTCAAAAGCTACGCTCGACACAAGATTAAGAGAACATCAAGGCATAATTTTCAAACATCTAGATAGTGAGCAATTAATAGTAAATGCGATGTGTGCCGCCTCTGCCTGTGCAACAAGATTATTAGAGCATTATTGGACTGGAAAAGAGTTCAGAGCAGATTTCTTGAGAATGCCTCTAGCAGCGTAGCATAGGCAAATCTTTTTATACAGCATCCGCATAGGAGAAGTGAGGTGTTAAGTATCAAAAAAAGAGTATTAATTCTTGGAGCCGCGGGGCGTGACTATCACAACTTTCTAGTCTATTTCAAGAACAATCCACATTATCAAGTAGTCGGTTTCACCCAAGCGCAGATCCCAGGCATCGAGAAACGTTCATTTCCTAAGAGTCTTGCTGGAAGATACTACAAAAAGAATATTCCTTTCTTTTCAGAAGAAAAATTAGCGGAGCTCATTCCAAAGTTAAAAGTAGATGAAGTAGTCTTAGCTTATTCTGATCTGAGTCACAAAGAAGTGATGGATAAAGCCTCTATAGTCTTGGCAGCGGGTGCAAATTTTATGCTCCTAGGCCCAAATGCTACACAACTAAAGACAAAAAAACCAGTCATAGCAGTAACAGCAGTTCGTACGGGTTGTGGCAAGTCTTCAACATCAAGAAAAGTCGGGCAAATTCTCAAAGCCTATGGGCTTCGTGTTGTCGCTGTCCGTCACCCCATGCCTTATGGTGATTTAAAAAAAGAAGTCGTGGAGCGTTTTGCGACCTATGAAGATTTAAAAAAATATAAATGCACGATTGAAGAGCGAGAAGAATATGAGCCATGGATTGAAATGGGAATCCCTATGTATGCGGGTGTAGATTACCAAAAGATTCTCAAGCAAGCGGAAAAAGAGGCGGATATCCTCATTTGGGATGGGGGTAATAATGACTTTTCTTTTTACAAGCCAACGCTAAATATAGTACTCGTTGATCCACATCGTCCTGGTCATGAGCTTTCTTATTATCCTGGTGCACTTAATTTTAGAAAGGCAGATATTATTATCATAACAAAAATGGCAACAGCAACAAAAGAAGGTATAGAGATTGTCAAAAAGAATATTGCACTAGTCAATCCTAAAGCAACCGTCATTGAAGCAGATTTAGTTATGGAGGTTGATCAGCCAGAATTGATTAAAGGAAAAAATGTGCTGGTCGTTGAAGATGGTCCTACAGTAACACATGGTGGTATGGCATATGGTGCAGGAACTTTAGTGGCACAAAAATTCCAGGGAAATATTATGGACGCGCAAAAATATGCAGTAGGTTCATTAAAAGGATTGTATAAAAAATATTTACATCTAAGAAAAATCCTGCCAGCAATGGGATACTCTGCACATCAAGTAGAAGAGTTACAAGATACGATAGAAAGAACTCCTTGTGATGTGATTATTGATGGTACACCGGTAAATCTCAAACGTTTGCTGCACTTAACAAAACCCATAGTCACAGTCACGTATCATTTGGAAGAGCGAGGAAGCGTAACATTGATAAATATGCTAAAGAGGTTTAGAAAATGAAACACTTACTTTCAGAAAAAGACCTTAGCCCAGCGGACATAAATGAGCTTATCACGCGTGCGCTGGATATCAAGAAAAATCCTAAGAAGTACAAAGATGCTGCTTTCGAGAAAGTGTTACTGACTATTTTCGAGGCTCCCTCGCTTCGTACTCGCTTATCTTTTGAAACCGCCATGATTCAGATGGGTGGAGATTCCATTAACTATCAAACCATGTTCTCGCCCTGGGGTGTTGGCAAAGAGTCCATTGAGGATACTGCGCAAACCATTAGTCGTTATGTGGATCTAGTTATGATTCGTATGCACGATCATGAAGAAGTCGTTAAGTTTGCAGAAAGTGCTACCATTCCAGTTATTAATGGATTAACCAATTATAGTCATCCCTGTCAATTGCTCGGCGATTTACTCACAATCCAAGAAAAAAAAGGAAAGCTCCAAGGGCTTAAACTAGCTTATTTTGGTGATGGAAACAACAACGTGACACATTCTCTGATGATGGGATGCGCGAAGATGGGCATGCATATTGCTGTAGCTTGTCCAAAGGGAAGAGACTATGAACCGCTACCAGATGTGCTGCAAGAAGCGAAAAATTGGGCGAAGAAAACCAATGGATCCATAACTATAACACAATATCCAAAAGAGGCTATCAAAAACGCGGATATTATCTACACAGACTCTTGGATGTCCTATCGTGTTCCAAAATCTTTATTAAAAAAACGCGTGGAGATATTCAAAGCGTATCAAGTGACTAAAAAGTTATTTGACAAAGCTCCAAAGGCGATATTTATGCACTGTCTTCCAGCGTTGCGAGGTCATGAGATGACTGCGGAAGTCATAGACTCTAAGAGAAGTGTAGTCTTTGATCAAGCGGAAAACAGGTTGCATGCCCAGAAAGCGATTATTCTAAAATTACTCAAGTAAATAAATTAGATCTAGAAGATTTCCTTTCATGAGTCCGATGACTAGTAACAAAACCATTCTCTTTACCGCGAAGTTCCCGATCTGCGTTCAGTACACCATAATACGGTTCCGCTAAGGTAATTTCACGAAGATCTCTCTCACGACCAGTTTGAGGGGAAATATGTCCTACAAGAATATCCAATGCCTTAAGACATTTTTTCTTATCTGCGTAACTTATCATCATCCCGTGAACATGATCAGGTATAAAACGAATAACAGGCTTCTCAGGTTCATATTTTTGTCTAAACAGATCTACAGTAAGAACTTGGAATGTTTTAAATCCATCTCGGCGAAGAAGTTCATGAGCCTCTGTGACATAACCATCATGAGGACGTTGTACACCATCTACTTCTTGTGAATATCTATCAAGCAGTAAACATTCATATCTGCGAAAAAAGAAACCTTCTTTCTTGATCATAGCTCTAACTTGTTCAGCAACCCATTGTATGTAAGGAACTCTAGTAGCTCTATTTTTAAGATCAGGAAGAGCTATCTGCTGTTTTTGTAATCGTTCAACTAAGGTCATCAAAAAGCTAGGCAAAAGAGGGGGTTAAAAAGCTTTCGCAAGACGAGAGGTGATAAAATTCAAACAGAAAAGTTTATGAAAGAGGGTATAAAAGAATATAGCGGAAAAGAGGATGAAAAGCTATCAACAGTACATTAATGGTAAGTGGACTCCTTCTACAAGTAGATTGACGTTTCCAACAAGTAATCCAGCGAAAAAATCACAAGTGCTGGCGACCTTCGCGCTGGGAACAAGAGAGGACGTTGAGCGCGCGGTCATCGCGGCGGAAAAAGCTTTGTCTTTATGGAAAAAAATACCTGCTCCAAAACGAGGTGAGTTGTTGTTAGAAGTCGCTCGTCTCTTACGAAAAAACAAGCAAAGATTAGGAGAACTCGTCACGTTAGAAATGGGTAAAGTCCTCAAAGAAGGATTAGGCGATGTCCAAGAAGCGATTGACATTTTTGAATACATGGCGGGCGAAGGTCGTCGCTTGTTTGGTCACACAACACCTTCAGAGTTAAAAAATAAATTCTGTTGCACCATTCGTCAACCTCTCGGAGTAGTGGGGATTATCACTCCTTGGAATTTTCCTTTCGCTATTCCCGCTTGGAAACTAGCTCCTGCGTTAATTTGTGGAAATACAGTCGTGTTCAAGCCAGCGTCTGATACTCCTCTCTGTGCGGCGGCGCTCGTAGAAATTTTAGAAGAAGCGGGCATCCCTTCTGGAGTTGTTAACATGGTCACAGGTACCGGACAAGAAGTAGGCAACGCGATCGTCATGCACCGTCGTCTTCGTGGTCTCTCTTTTACAGGCTCACGAGAAACTGGTGAGTTTATTACAAGAATGGCGGGTCTCAAGAAACTGGGGTTAGAGTTAGGTGGGAAAAACGCGATCATAGTTATGGATGACGCGAATATAGATCTCGCGGTCGAAGGAATTCTTTGGGGAGCTTTCGGCACAGCAGGACAGCGATGCACAGCGGCTTCTCGCGTCATTGTACATAAACAGGTGCAAAAGCAACTAGAAGAAAAATTACTAAAACAAACACAAAAGTTAAAGTTAGGCTCGGGTCTCGATTCAAAAACAGATATTGGTCCATTAATTAATACAAGTGCAGTTATCAAAACACACAAATATGTCGAGATAGGGAAAAAAGAAGGTGCAAAATTGCTCTGTGGAGGAAGTCCAGAAGATCGAGAAGGATTTTTCTACAAGCCAACCATTTTCACCAATGTCAAGCCGCACATGCGTATCGCTCGTGAAGAAATTTTCGGACCGGTCTTATCAATCATCGCGGTTAATAATTTCCAAGAAGCGATTGAAGTATGCAACAGCATCGACTATGGTTTGAGCTCTGCTATCTATACGAAAGATATAAATCAGGCGTTCAAAGCAATAGAGCAGATTGAAGCGGGTATTACCTATGTCAACGCATCAACGATCGGCGCAGAAGTCCACTTGCCTTTTGGCGGCGTCAAAGCGACAGGCAACGGCACAAGAGAAGCAGGAATTCTAGGCATCGAAGAATTTTCTGAGATAAAAACAGTTTACATAGATTATTCCGAAAAGCTACAAAAGGCACAAATGGAGAAGGAAGATGACTAACCTAGGACAAACAGCGCTAAAGCTCCACGAAAAACTGAAGGGAAAAATAGAGATAAGACCAAAGATAAAGGTGAATCAAAAAAATCTTTCTTTGATATACACACCAGGTGTCGCGGAAGTAGTTCGTGTTATTCATGAAAACAAAGCAGAAGTGTATAAATATACAGGAAAAGGAAACAGTATTGCTATCATCTCTGATGGTTCACGAGTCCTTGGTCTAGGTAATCAGGGAGCGGAAGCGGCAATGCCAGTCATGGAAGGAAAAGCTTTGATCTACAAATCATTTGGAAACGTAAATGCTATCCCTATTTGTCTAAAAACACAGAATGCTCAAGAAATAATATCTATCGTAGAAAATCTCGCTCCAAATTTTGGTGCAATCAATATAGAAGATATCGAATCTCCCAAGTGTTTTGAAATCGTTGAAGCGTTAACAAAAAGTTTAGACATCCCAGTCTTTCACGATGATCAACACGGAACCGCGGTCGTTGCTGTAGCTGGATTGTTAAATGCGCTCAAGGTCGTAAAAAAAGAATTGAAAACAGCAAAAATAATTGTCTTCGGTGCTGGAGCGGCAGGGTATGGTATCACAAGGCTCTTGGTCCATGCAGGTGCAAAAAACATACTGGTGTTAGATAGCAAAGGAATCCTCTATGAAGGACGTGAGGAGATGAACAAATACAAGCAAGAGCTTGCTAAAATAACCAATAAAAAGAGAGAAGCGGGCAACCTCATAAGAGCATTAAAGAATAGTGATGCCTTTATTGGTGTTTCAGGACAAACAGATATTATCACCTGTCATAACGTCGCGGCAATGAATGAGCATGCGATTATTTTCGCGCTTTCCAACCCAGATGCTGAAATGACCATCGAAGAGGCAAAAAAAGGATGTGCGGCAGTAATTGCTACAGGTCGAAGCGACTTCAAGAATCAAGTAAACAATTCCGTCTGCTTCCCATTTATCATGAGAAAAATATTGGATGAAAAAATAAAGAAAATAGATCAAGAGCTCTTGTTGTCAGTAGCTAAAAAAATAGCGGGAAAAGTAAAGCGTCCTACAGCGCGCAAAATCATCCCACTGCTTGCGGAGATAAAGAAGTTGTAGTTAACGCCTTTTTTACTAAAAAGCGATAGTTTTATATAGATAAAGAGATAACCACTAGAATGGCTACAATAAGCAAAAAAACCATAAAAGGAAAGCCCTATTATTACTTTGAGCATACGGTAAAAGAGGATGGAGTATATAAAAAAAAGTCTATCTATTTTGGAAAAGAGATACCGAAAGATATGAAGAAAATAAAACAAGAATTCTTTCATAAACTATTCAGGGAGAAATATAATAAAAATTTAAATAGCATTAAAGAAAACTTTACGAAGGAAAGAAGAGAATTTCCTAAAAGCGCTCTTGAAAAAGACTTAGACTATTTCATGATTAAGTTTACATACAACAGCAATAGAATAGAAGGAAGCACGCTCACGTTAAAAGAAACAGCAAAATTATTGGAGCAGGGAATAACTCCAAAAGACAAGCCATTAAATGATGTTAAGGAGAGTGAAGCACATAAAAAAGTTTTTTATGATATGATGGAATACGAGGGAGAGCTAAATTTAAGCACTGTATTGTACTGGCATAGAATACTCCTAAAAGAAACAAAATCAGATATTGCTGGAGTAATAAGAAGGCATTTAGTAAAGGTCGCGGGAAGTAAAACACAATTTCCAGTGCCGACTGAGGTTGATTTTTTATTAAGAGAATTTTTTATATGGTATGTAAAGAACAAAGGAAAATTACATCCAGTAGAATGTGCCGCGCTTGTACATCTTAAGTTTGTCTCTATTCATCCCTTTAGCGATGGGAATGGAAGAATAAGTCGATTAATCATGAATTTTATCTTGAAGAAAAACAATTTCCCAATGCTTAACATTAAATATACAAACAGAAGCGCTTATTATACAGCATTGGAAAGGGCGCAGGTAAAAGGCAAAGAATGGATTTTTGTCGAGCATCTAATAAAGAAATACTTGAAAGAATATAAAAAATATTGGTAGAAAAGAACAATACTATTCTAGTAAGTGAGTACGAGGCTGTTGCTTTTTTATAAGCTTAGAAATGGCTCTCTGAAGTGGCAATACTTGTTTTGTAAAGAGTCTTAATCCTTTTTTTGAAGACTCACAATAGACATTTTTCTTCCACGTTTGGCTAGTTTTTGGATAATCAGATCGATAATGCGCTCCTCTGCTTTCCTTTCTCTGCAATGCGCTTTTAATAATCATCTCGCACGTCGGCAACATGTTCGCTACATCCATAGCTGCGATCAATCGTTCATTCATCTGCAAGGATCCACCTATAATTAAAGACGTTTTCCTGAATCGTTCCAAAATCCCTAGTGCTTGTCGCATCCTCTTCCCATCACGAATAACGCCTACATGATCCCACATCATCTGCATAAGTTCTTTTTTTACGTGTAGAGGGTTTTTTCCTTTCTTGACATAGAGTCGAGTTTGAAACTGTGCTAATTTATTATTAATCATTGTTTTATTTAATGGGCTAAAAGATATTTTCTTCACGCGTTTCGCGATCGTTGCTCCAGTCAGTCGTCCAAAGACCAATAATTCTGCTAAGCTATTTCCTCCCAGTCGATTTGCTCCATGCGCTCCTGAAGTGACTTCACCAATAGCATAAAGATGCTTAACGCTTGTCTCGCCAGTCTTATGATTTGTCCACACGCCACCCATAGAGTAATGAGCGGTAGGTCCGACTTCCATGTGCTCTTTGGAAATATCAATGCCTAAAAAATGTTGAAATTGCTTATATATCGTCGGTAGTCGTTGTAAAATATAGTCTTTTGGTTTGTGAGTGATATCCAGCCATACCCCCCCATGCTTCGTTCCTCTGCCTGCGGCGACTTCATGATAAATCGCTCGCGCGACAACATCACGCGCGGATAATTCCATGCGTTCTGGATCATAGCGTCGCATAAAGCGTTCTCCTTTGCTGTTCAACAAATAGCCTCCTTCACCACGTACTGCTTCCGTCACTAAAACACCAGAAGCTTGCCGCGGATATAACATGCCTGTAGGATGAAACTGAAACATTTCCATGTCCATAAAGCGCGCTCCACAATGATAAGCAAGCGCGATGCCATCACCAGTATTTTCCCAAAACCGTGAAGAGCTTCTGCTAAACATTCTTGAGTGCCCACCTGTCGCGAGAACAACAATTTTGGCATGGATGAGAACAAAAGAGCCTTGCTTCATATCTAGTCCTAATGCGCCGATCACTTTTCCCTGGTCTTGTAGCAAAGAAAAAATATAAAGCTCACTCAAAAAAGGAATTTGTCTCTTTTCTACTTGATCTACAAGAACATTTAAGATTTCTCTTCCTGTATGGTCTCCAATAAAACAAGCCCTTCTATAAGTGGCAGCTCCAAAAAATCTCTGAGCTATTTTGCCATTGGGTTCTCGATGAAATCGTGCTCCCCAGCTGACAAGTTCCTGAATAGCGCGTGGAGCGTTTTCGCATAAAGTCATCACAGCATCAGCGTCGTTAATCAATCCACCATCTCTAATCGTATCTGCGGCATGCAACTGCCAACTGTCTTGAGGATCCATCGTGCCCAAACTAGCGTTGATACCGCCAGTAGCTAAAATAGTATGCGCGTCTCGTTTTTGGCATTTTCCAACAACAAGAACGTCTCTTTTTTGATCGTGAAGCTCAATCGCGCAGCGTAATCCAGCTCCTCCTGAGCCAATGATTAAGACTTCAGTTTGATAAGTACGAATGGGATAACACCTCTAAGAAAAGGAAAGTGTGTGTCCATATAAAGATTCTGTTCTGAGAAAAAATAAGTCAGAAAGAGTGCTTAAGCAGTTTTTGTCCGTTCCTCTAAAGAAACAACAGGAGGCGCAGATCTATAAATTGGCAAGACAGCAGTTAAATGATGTTCATGGGGATTTGTATTACAATTAAGAATTGCTCCTTTTGGTCCAACACGAAGAGAAACAACAAAACGATCAGTCTGTGGTGGACGATAATAAAGAGTATTTCTGCCTTTAAGGACTGATTTTAAAGGAAGTCCCAGAGAAGAAAAATGTGGAGCAGCGACCTTGCCTTCCGTTTGGAGAAATTCTTCTAAGAGAATTTCCTCTTGAGGAATGAGCTCCTGACTTTGAAATTCATGTTTCTGACGAAGATACCATTGTCCATCTTTACGAAAAAATAAAGCGTCTAACCACAAAAGTTTTTCTGTGGTATGAGTAAGCCTACGACTACGATAAACCCTCATACGATCTGCTGAATAAGGATTACCAGTTGAATCATGCACAAATTCTTGAAAAGAAGCGAAATATTCTCTTAAAGTAGGCATGGAATCTTCTTGTGGAGCCAATAGTTCATGAGCGTGATACCAAGAAGTATTATGCGCCACTAAACGTCGTCCTAAGGTAAGTTGAAGAGACGGCAAGGAAGGTCTGTTCGAAATCATAGACAAAAAATGCTGTTGAAAATTATAAAGATTATGGCGTTGCAGCAACTAGATCAAGAAAAAAATAAAATAGTAAGGTCAGCAGTTAGGCTGTCCAATCGGACAGGATGTTGCGGGATACATATCGTTTCTAATCTCTTGCTGGGACAATGCTCTGTTATAGATCTTCACTTCATCTAAGATGCCTTGGAAGTATTCTCCAGCGTTATTCTTTCCTATGCCTAGAACATCAGTCGTTGTGATGATAGTGCCTGTTAAAGGAGCGCTTGCGACTAAGTTGCCATTGATGTAAATCTTCTGTGTTGCTCCATCGTACGTGCCCGCGACATGCGTCCATGTGTTCAAAGGTAACGCGGTTAGTCCATCCACACGTTTGTAGGTCGTAGTATAAACACCGAAGCTCGGCGTACCCCCTATGCGGTTTGCGTACATCCAATAAGCGGAAGGATCTTTCATCAGAATAGATCTCCAGCCGTTCACACTCGCGGGATTGACCCATGCTTCAACCGTAATCGCGTTTGTTAAATCAAGTGAATCTGAGTCAGCGACTATAACGCCATTGGAAGCGCCATCGAATTGTAAAGCTTGCCCAGTTTTTCCTGTGATCCAAGTTGCTCCTTGAATATTACCGTTATTGCGATACGTGCTTGAGTCTTGTGCTGTTGTGCCTGTGCCTTCGTCAAACTTCCAGTAGCCGACTAAGTCACCAGAGCCTTGTCCACCGCTATTTTTGACTTCAAGAGGTAGAGGGAGTGATTCCTTGCCTGCGCAATTCTCTACAGTTATCAGATAAATTCCCTCAGGAGATCCTTGCGGAAGTAGAATATGCATTTTAATTGGAGAGTCCCAAGTGGTGTGCACTTTGTAATAAGGAAGTCCATTCACTTTGACAATAGCGTTCGAATCAAATGAGGATCCGTGCAACGTCAAAATCTTATATGTCGTCTTAAGATCGATGATAGAGGGATCAAGCGAAGTAAGGGTTGGTTTTGAGCAAGCTTCAACTGTTAAGGTGTAAGGCGTTGTCTTTACTAAAGCTCCTGCTGTACTAGTAATCGTTAAAGGATAGGAATTGAGAGGCGTCGAAGGTGTTACATCCATGAGCATCTGCACTTGACACGTTGGATTAGGAGTGCATTTATCGTTATTAGGAGGTAAGAAAGAGACAGCAACTTGTGATGGTTGTCCTGTGGCTTTAAATGTTATTTCTTGCGCTGTTCCGCTGGTACGAGTAGCGATCACATTGGTGCTTATTTGTGTTCCTGGTCGTGTTGACCCAGAAGCTGGTGAAGCTACCATATTGAAGTTGAAGGATCCTCCAGTCGTTGAGAATTCATATGCGCCCATATCAAATGCTGGTCCTTGTGGTCTTTGTATGCCTTCAAAGTCATCAGATACAAGGGTAGCAAGACTCATACCACTATCAATATTTGGACTTCCAACTAATGTTCTGTAATCTCCATTTACGTAATTCATAAAAAGAGGTAATTGTTCTAAGCTACCTTGCTCTTGAGAAGGATAAGTTGCTTTAAATTGGGAGAGGCTCAAGTCTGTAGTTGTGCGGAAAATTTTAGAGGAACTAGGCTTTGAAAGGAGTAAATTATAATAAATGTTGTTGCTCAACAAAAGTTGATTTGTAGTTAGAGGAATAAGTGTTTCAAATGCGATAGCATAAGCGGAGTTGCCCTGTGTTGATTTATCCCCTGTAAAGTAAAGAAGATTATTGCGGATTTCCATATTAGTTGCCGCGCTGTCTTGGATGGTGATAAGAGAAGTATAAATGTCAGAGATAATTAGGTTATTGTAAAATCGAAGACCGTTAAGTGAATGAGAATCATACTTCGCAGGTTGCACACTGAAACTGCCCACGCTAAGACCCCTATCAAGTCCCTGCATAACCGAAGTATATGCCCTATGATCAATAATATTATTCCGAATAACTAAATTAGTATAACCTCCATTAATTAAAAGAGGTTCTGCAGATCTACTGATAGTATTTTTCTCAACCAAAACATTCTGCACATCATGGAATCCTGGGGTATTAGGACCTAAGACAAGACCACCAACATTAATAGAATTAGGATTAAGAGGATCGCTTCCATCCAAAATATTATTGGATATGATAACGTTGCGCGATGGTCCTAAGGTATTTGTATCTGTGCCAGAAAGACGAAGAATGGTGCGTGTAAATGCCCAACCCTGACTCCACTCTCCTTTGGGATGCGCGAGCAAGTTGCCAGTAATAACGCCTCTATTAACGTTAGCGAAGTAGGCAATATGGTTATTAGGAGCAACTGTTAGTTGGTTATTGACTAGTGCTAGACGACTAAAATAACCATAAATATCTGTTTGCATCGAGTTTGTTAATACTGAATCAAAGATAAAAAATCCATCAAAAGCATGGTTAGAAAGGCTACCGATTTGAGAAGTAACTGTGTTAAAACAATTATCAGTAGCTAGATTACAAGCAGAAGGGTTTGCTTTTCCACTATTGTCTGTTTTGATGCGTAAAAAGAGAATATTTTTTTGGGTTTTATCAGAGAATGTAGCGATAATACCATTTTTTCCTTCACCTCTAAATTCTAAATCAGAGAATATGATGTTTTCATTTTGAACACAAGTACCTCCGCAGGAATAAAAGTTCACCATCGCTGCTTGACCATTAACATTACCCATAGCAATACCAGTATAACGAATAATAGGTTTAGGAGCAGTGGTTACGCCATAAGCTCCAAGATAAACATCGCGAGTATTATCGAATCCAAGATTACCGTTGGATAATGTGATAGTGTCTCCCCGCTTAAACAAAATACGACCATTACGCGGGACTACGGAATTTCTATTCATGGCCGTCAAGCCCTTATCAAAAGTTTTCCATGGTCCTACTGCTCCTCCCTGACAAGTTGCAGATAATCCTGTATTGGTATCACTGGCGCAAGGTTCTGAGCTAGAGACATAGAAAGTTGATCCTGAAAAAGATTGAACAGTAATGCGTACAGGTTTAGTGTCTGTATTGGATTGGCTATCAGTGACCGTTAGTGTCGCGTCGTAAGTTCCAGGTGTTTCATAAACGTGTGCTGCTGTAAATCCTTTAAAATTGCGTCCGCCGATCTCTGTCTCTGTGCCTGGACCAAAATCCCAATTATAACTGGGAAGGTCAACAACAAGCTGTCCGTGTGTATTAATCGAGCGTCCTTGAGAGTCTTTGCTGTCAGTTCCTTCAAAAAATATTGCGCAAGGCGCCTGACAAGTAATTCGTGAAGCTACTGGAACAGCCAACACTGCTTGTGAAGGGTTACCACCACCTTCTTTTTTTTGCTGCTGAACAGGTGGTGGAGCTTCTATAGTAGGTGCTATGCGTTGCGCGCGTGTTGTTGAAGTAAAGATACTGCTAAAAAATCCTATTGATTTTTGAATGATAGTATTATCACTTTGCTCATGGTCTTCAATACGCACAGTACGAGCTACTTCCGCGTTAAGGTCTTCCTCATCGGAATAATAGAAAGATATGGAGGAAGCTAAGAGTACTAAGAAGACTATAAAAACAAAACCTCTTTTATGCATAAACATAAGAATAAATGTATATATATATAAGGCTTGTGTCTTCATTGAGGGAATCGAAGCGCAATAAATCGTTTTGATGCTCCAGTTAGTACTTTAGGTCTTCTTCTCATCACAAGAGTGTCTTCAATCCGAATGCCAACTTCAGCCGTTTTTGTCTTGAAATAAATGCCTGGCTCAATCGTAAAAAAATGTCCAGCTTTTAGTATATCGGGAGCAGTCACGCTAATTCTTGGCAAATCATGGATTTTCTTGCTGACACCATGTCCTAGAGCGTGTCGCATATAGGGTTTATACTTGCCCAATTGTGTGCGGGAATAGATATCGAGATCACTGCCGGTGATGCCTGGTTTAGCGAATCGTATGCAGTTTTTTTGACATCTTCGAACAATCTCATAAAGTTGCCTTTCCTCTTTAGTTGGTTTCCCAAGAAAAATCGTTCTCGTCATGTCTGAGCACCAGCCGTTTACTTTGCAGCCAAAATCCAACAACAACCATCCTCTGCGTAATAGCTTTTTTCTCGGTTTCGGATGAATAATCTGATTGTTGTTTGCTACGATGGGTGGATAAGCGGGCTTTACTCCATGATCGCGATAGCGTTTGCGAATATATAATGCGAGTTCATGCTCTGTACGAAAAGAGAAGTCATGAATAATCTCTGAGAAAATGAGGTCATTAATGGCGCATGCTTTTTTTAGTGATAAATATTGCCTCTTTTGCATAAAAGAATTATCACAGAAGATTTATATAAACCTATCCACTCAAAAAATAAGAATGAAAAGAGGATATCGTGTGGAGAAAGATTACTTAGGAAGTAAGAAAATTCCCAAAGACGCTTACTATGGCGTCCAAACCAAGCGCGCTCTAGATAATTTCAATATAAGCGGTCTCCATCTGCAAAAACAGCTTATTTATGCTATCACATCTATTAAAAAAGCCGCCGCGATAACTAATTTCAAAGCAAAAAAGCTCAATCCAAAAATCGCGAAGATGATCATACGGGCGTGCGATGATATTCTCAAGGAAAAATTAGACCATCAATTTACTGTAGATGTTTTCCAGGCTGGCGCAGGCACATCAGAGAATATGAATGTCAATGAGGTCATTGCTAACCGTGCTCTGGAGTTATTGCATAAAAAGAAAGGATCGTACAATATTATCCATCCCAATGATCATGTCAATTTTGCGCAATCAACTAATGATGTTTTCCATTCCGCGATTCACATTGCGGCGTATCTCAAGATACAAAAAGAGTTGCTTCCAGCTATAAAAAAATTTGAGAAAGAATTGTTGAAGAAAGCAAACAAATGGAAAAGAATAATCAAAACTGGTCGCACACATCTGAAAGATGCGGTCCCTATGACTTTAGGGCAAGAGTTCTCTGGTTATGCGTTCATGATGAAGCACGATTATGAGCATGTCAAAGATGACGCTGAGTATCTTCGTGAATTAAATCTGGGAGGCACAGCGATAGGCACAGGGATAAACACATATGGTGGCTATAAGAAAGGAATATTCCAAGAATTAAAAAAAATAACAAAGATACAGTTCAAGCCTGCGGAAAATCTGTTCGAGGGAACAGCAAGTCTTGGTATTATTGCGACAGCGCACGCGTCATTAAAAGTAACAGCCGAGAATCTAATCAAAATAGCGAACGATCTTCGTTTATTGAGTTCTGGACCTGTAGCTGGTTTCAATGAGTTGCGGCTGCCAGTAGTACAACCAGGCTCTTCAATCATGCCCGCGAAAGTAAATCCTGCAATTGCAGAAATGGTGGACATGGTCGGATTTCAAGTGATAGGAAATGACACGACTATTGCCATGTGTTCTCAGGCGGGACAATTAGAATTGAATGTCATGATGCCGCTCGCGGCATACACGCTCTTGCATTCTATAGACATTCTAACAAACAGCATAAACACTTTCAGAGAGAAATGTATCCAGGGAATTAAAATCAATGAGAAAAAATGCAGAGAATATGTAGAAAAAAATCCCATCATCATCACAGCATTAACGCCTTACATCGGGTATCAAAAAGCTGCAGAAATTGCAAGACGTGCTTACAGAGAAGAAAGGAGTATCAAAGAATTAGTGCTTGAAGAAAAATTATTGGATAAGAAAACAATGGACAAACTATTGGACTTCAAGAGACACACACGATGAAATTTGTCTGTCAGCCGCCAGGATCAAAGTCCAGAAAGATTATCGCTCGCGATAACAAAATAATTTCAAGTTCTTACAGCAGAGAGTTTGATTTCGTATTTCATCACGCGAAAGGTTGTTATGTCTTTGATATGGATGGAAAAAAGTATTTGGATTTCGCCGCGGGCATTGCTGTTGCGAATGTAGGACATGCGAATGACTCTGTGATAAAAGCGATGAATCAGCAGGCAGAGAAAGGATCACACGCGGCCTTCGGTGATTTTTATGCTGAACTCCCAGTGAAATTTGTGGAAAAATTACTCACGTTTGTCCCAGATAATTTGAATAATGCTTTTCTCTCCAACTCAGGAACAGAAGCGGTAGAAGCGGCGTACAAATGCGCGCGTTGGCATACCAACAAGAAGTGGTTCATCGCTTTTGAGCATGCTTTCCATGGCCGCACAATGGGTTCTCTCTCCTTAACGCAATCCAAACCACATCATCGAGATCGCTATGGTCCATTTATGCCTGTAGTGCATGTTCCTTTTCCTTATGTCTATCGTATGCCTTTTGGATCAGAAGATGAATGTGTACAATATTGTCTCGAAAAGATTGAACTAGTCATGAAACAACATCAGGGAGATATCGCGGGGTTGATAGTCGAACCCATACAAGGAGAAGGAGGATACATCGTCCCACCACAAAACTTTCACGCGCGGCTAAAAAAATTATGCGAGCGATATGATATTTTATTTTGCGCGGATGAGGTGCAATCAGGGTGCTATCGTACAGGAACGTTTCTCGCGTCAGAGCAGTTCAACGTGAAGCCAGACATAGTCTCTTTAAGTAAATCCATTGGTGGAGGCATTCCTCTGGGCGTTACTTTAGCGAATAAAAAAACTATGGACTGGTTACCCGGTACACATTCAAACACGTTTGGCGGTAACCTTGTGGCGTGCGCGGCTGGTATCGCGACATTAGACTACATGAAGCGGCGCAAGCTCGGCGAGAACGCGAAAAAACAAGGAGCGTATATGTTAAAATTATTAGAAGAGCTGAAAGAAAAATACGAGTGTATTGGTGATGTTCGCGGTAGAGGATTGATGATTGGCGCGGAGATTGTCAAAGACAAGCATAGCAAAGCGCATGGTGAGCTCGAGATGAAGCAGATTTTGTGCAATGCTGCGGCGAAGGGTTTGATTCTCTTAGGTGCGGGAAAAAGTGTAGTTCGTTTTTGTCCTCCTTTAATCATCACAAAACAACAGGTAGAGCAGGGAATAGAGATTTTTGAAGACGTAGTGAAAAAGATTAAGTAACAAAGCTTTAAGAGAAAGATTTATAAACACAAATTACTACTAGAGAGAGATGAAAAAAACATACAAAATATCTCTCAGTGCGTTAGCGTTAGGAGCAGCCTCAACCTTGCGCAAATTCTCCCTCTCGCGCGCATCATCAAGTTCAGTAATAGACTCTCGACTAATCATTGCTTTATCATCCATTAACAAGTAACCACTAAGCAATTTAAAAACATTCTTCTATGTCAATCCTTAGAAGCAAAAAGAATTATTGACTCTATCAATGTAACTATAGATATTCCAAAAGCTACAAAAGCAAATAGAGAAGATTCTAACCTTCCCAATGAATAAAGATAAAATTCATAAAACATAAAGGAAGCCAAAGTAACTACAAACAAAATAAGCAATGGCTTAAACGTTCGCTCCCATCTTTTAGTTATCCCTAAAACAATTAAAAATAATATAGAAGGGCAAATTAAAAATGGAGCTGCATCAGTGTAAACAACATAAACAAAAACTATTACTTCCCAATCAAGATTGCCATCTAACAACAAGCCCAAAAAAGGCAATAAAATTCCCAACAAAACAATTATCCAAGAAGTATATTTAGCAAGCTTATAAGAAGTCTGTCTAAACATGAGTATTATCGCCAGAGAAAAGATTAGGAGGATAACTAGCGCCCGACGTAGTCTGACCACTTGCTTTAGCCACAAGAGAATAATCTCCATTTGGAACCTGTTTAGAGTTTAACTCCGATCTAAAGATACCTATAGTCGAATAATGAGGGGTTACGCCAACAGTATATTCTTTTCCATTCATGTCTTTAAGAACATAATCAAGACCAATAGACATATCCTTAAAAAAACGACCTTCATTATCTAAGACAGCAACTTCAAAAGAACCACTTAAAGTCGCTCCTGGATCTGGATAAACTATTGTTATAGCTGATGAAGAAGTATCTTCCGAAGAAGGTTGTTGTGTAATCATGTTTAGAAGTCTATCCGTTCTACTAGATCGAAATGCTTGTCCAGTCGCGTCATTGTACATTGAAGCAAAAAATGCCACCGCTAGTAACACAACAACTAGTAAAAGAAATCCTTTCTGCGCCATACCTTTTCCCATAGAAAAAACAGAAGAAATTAGATATATATAGATAAGTATTCTAGAAAATAGAGGTTAGAGAAGATATTTATTAAGCACTAATAGTAAAAAGATTTCCCAAGGTAATTGGTAAAGAGCTTCAATACCACAAAACGTATAAGCTATGAAAAGAATGAAAAGAGATGTCCAATCAAAAAACAAAAGATATAGTGCTCACGACAGAAGATCTGGTAAAAATTGCTGCTACTTTTTATGAGACAACTAGTGAAAAAGCAGTAATCTTAGTCCATATGTATGGCGCGACTAGGCAAAGTTGGAAGGAGTTCGCGACGTTCTTGCAAGCAAAAGACTATCAAGTAATAGCAATAGATCTTCGTGGTCATGGGCAAAGCTTGGAAAAAAATAAGCAGAGAATCAGTTATATCAATTTTCATGAGCAAGAGTTTCTAGACATGCTCAAAGATATTAAGGCTGCGAGAGAGTTTGTACAGAAAGAAGGAGCTAGTGAAATCAGTATCATTGGCGCGTCCATTGGAGCCAATCTCGCTTTAATAACTGCGGCGCGTGATCGAGATATTGCCAAAGTTGTAGCGCTCTCGCCAGGTCTCAACTACAAGGGGCTCAAGCCGCAAGATGACGTGAAAAAAATCACAGTGCCGGTCATGTTAGTAGCGTCAGAAGATGACGCGTATAGCGCTATGTCTGTGCGCACATTAGAAGGAGTTATGCGTAAAGAAAGAGAAGTAAAGATGTTTCCTAAAGCGGATCATGGAACAAGAATGTTTTCTCATCAGCCAGAGCTAAAAATATTGATTTATAACTTCTTAGGGAAAAATTAGCAGGGAATAATAATTCCTTTTAAATCAATGCAAATCACAGGAGCTGGCGCGGGTTGAAAAGTAAGATCATCAAAATGAGCGACAACCGCGTAGTCTTGTGATCCTTGGGGAATGTTAAATCCTCGAACTTCCACAGTATAAACTCCTGAAGCGGGTGTCGGAATGGCGACATGCTCGACGTTGTTAAGTCTGTCCCATTGGTCATTAAAAGGCGCGACAACATCATTTCCATTAAATTTCTGCCCATTAGGATCAGTCACAACAAGATCCAAATCATTGACTAGTTTAGG
>CAYMIM010000011.1:0-54103 GCA_964390715.1 Candidatus Woesearchaeota archaeon
GTCATCAGTTATAGAAATCATTATGCGCGATACAACCGGCAGTACTACTATCCTCCACCACGATATTATCGACCTTCTCCTTACCCGCGATGCAAATATCCTGGAGATAGATGTTACTAAAGTAAGTTCTCAAAGAGGTCAACATGGAAATAAAAAAAATAGAGAGTGAGGATCTTCAGCACGCGGCAACCATGTTACGCAATTACTGGAAAGACTGTGGCATGAATTACACGCAGGAATGGACTTTAAATTATCTTGCTGATGGTCATAGAAATGAAGTAAAAAAAGACCAGTTCTTTGTAGTGAAGGAGAATAATAAAGTTCTCGGAACTATCTCAATAGTCATTAATGTGAGCGACGTCGCGGAAATTCGTGATTTTGTGGTAAAGAAAGAGCACCGAGGAAAGGGATTAGGGAAAAAGTTACTGGAATATGTCATCGAATACGCTAAGCATAATGATGTCAGAAAAATCTTCGCTTTGATCTTCCAGCCTTATCGTCCATTCTATGAAAAATATGGGTTTCAATTGGAGGGATTTCTCAAAGATCATTTTAAAGACGGCGAGCATTTGTTAATTCTGAGCAAGCATCTCAAGGAAAGAGAAATGAGGCAGGTAGATTTGAAAAAGAAATTAGATGATGAGCAGGAGCTCCAGCACATAGCATCAGAGACATCAGACAGATTGCAAAAATTACGGTTGCGAAAATAAGATAAGTAAATTTATATAGTCTCATATAATCTCTTCTCTTTTTAGTGGTTAGAGAGAGGTCTATCGAAGAAAATGAACGCTAAAAAGGGGTCTTTTGCTGATTTCTATAAGTTAGTAAACTTGCTCATTCCTAATTTTAATAAGTTTGTAGTTGAGCGTTCAGCGGTCAGTTTAGTGTATGAAGGATTAAAATTAGTTCCTGTCTATTTGGTAAAGCTCATCATCGATAATGTGCTTATACAGCATGATATCAAGCAAGCCGCGTTATTGACCAGCGCGATTTTCGGAATATTGCTGCTTCTGACGTTCGTGGAGATGTCTGCCTATAAGAGTATGCTCAAAAAAGTGGTGAATTTTCAGAAGATGTTTCTGGAGCGTGCGCATAAAAAAATCGTGCACCTGCCTTTGTCTTTTCACGAGAGGCAAAGCACTGGAGCTATGGTAAGCAGGATCAACAAAGGAGCGCATTATCTTACGGAAGTGTTGTGGTTCGTTAATAATGATATCATCCCAACGTTTTTACAAATCATATTGACATCTATCTTGTTATTTTTTACAGAATGGCATATAGGTTTGATTTATCTCTGTTCACTGCCATTTCTCCTTTGGTACATTTCAGAAAAAGGAAAGAAAGTGCAGCCCTTCAGAGAAAGATATCACAAGTCATTTGACGCGGCCAGTGGTGAATTAGCGCAAACACTGTATAATGTAAGAACAGTCAAGGATTATAGCCAGGAGCAGAAAGAATACAAGACTTATAGTGGGCTGTTAGAAAAATACACCAATGTATTGCTCGAAAGATTTGCTATGGAGCGTTGGTTCATCACGTGGAGAGAGACCGCGACGAATGCTGTGCGTGTAGGAACAATGTTCTTGGCGGCGTGGTTTGTTATAAAAGGCGCGCTGACACCAGGAGATCTAGTGCTAGTATTTACCTTAACAGAAAAAGCGTTCGCTAGTCTGCACAGGGTTGGTCGTGTCTATAATCTCTTGGGTGACGCTCATGAGTCCTTGTCCCGAGTGCACGCCATTCTTGAAGAGCCTAATACACTGCATGAAAGTTTAAGTCCTGTAATCCTAAAAAAGACAGGTGGAAACATAGAAGTAAGAAGAGTGCGATTTTCCTATGGCACAGAAGCTGTCCTAAAAGATATAAGTTTTGTAATACCACCTAAAAAACTCATCGCGTTGATCGGCGAAAGCGGTTCAGGAAAAACAACAGTGATTAAGTTGCTTGCGAGGCATTATGATCCTATAGTAGGAAATATTCTCTTGGACGGTGTTGATTTGAGAAGGCTCAGTCTGAGAACAGTAAGAAGAAAAATCGCGGTAGTCAGCCAGCACACAGAAATTTTCAATAGAACAATCCATGAAAACATCGCCTATGGAAAGCCAAATGCCACAAGAAGAGAAGTCATCGAAGCTGCTAAAAAAGCGAACGCGCATGAGTTCATCACGTCTTTCAAAAAGGGATATGACACGTTGGTGGGTGAAAAGGGAGTTCGTTTGAGTGGCGGTCAGCAACAAAGAATAAGTATTGCGCGCGCGTTGCTCGCTGATCCAGAAATCTTGATTTTTGATGAAGCGACCAGTTCTCTCGACAGTAAATCAGAGATGAATATTCAGAAAGCGATATTCGCTGCTCGTGGAAAATACACTATAATTATTATTGCGCATAGATTAAGCACCATAGAGCATGCGGATATTGTAGTGGTAATGCATGAAGGGAAAATAGCGGAAATAGGAACGCCAAAAAAGTTGCTCCAAAAGGGAAAAGGTTTGTATAAGCGCATGCGTGAATTGCAAAGATTGGGAGAAATAAGGAAATAGCTCAACAAAAGCTTTTTATACGACCAACCCGTAAAGAAAGTCAAGAGGTTACCAACATGCCATTTCAAAAAGGGAATAATTCTTCCAGTACTACAACGCAGGAGCTAGCGCGTATGAACATCGAGCTCCAAAAAGTAACAATAGAGCTCATCGACAAGATGAATAATCTAACCGTTCGTATGGATCGTATGCTCTCTTTATTTGAAGACGCCGCGAGAAATATGACAGCGACAGATGATAGTTCAGGGTTAAAGACGCAACTGCAAGATCTTCTAGAGCAGAACAAAACCATTGCTCGTGGTTTGCTTTCTATTGAGAAGTATATGCGCGAACGTCAGCCCACTCAATTGTCGACATTCCAGCAAAAACAGAGCTATCCATAATGGAAGACGAGATTCATTTTCTGGTCAATGAGCTAGAAGGAGAATTGCATACCAAAGTACAATCTATTCTTAGGGACTTAGAGAAGCCAGTCGAGAAAAAAGATAATATAGCTATAAAAAAATTCACTCGTGCTTTAGTCCATGCGACAGCCAGAAGAGTATATGCGCGACAACCACAGTTTCGTCAGCGGCAACCACGTTTACAGACAGACGCGTTCGCGCAGTTAAAACAATTAGAGCGACATCCTTTACCACCACCAAGACTTATAACACCACAGCGATCGTATTACACTCCAGTTATGCCTGCGCCTCCACAACCAACAGCGCAAGCGCGATCTGAGCAACCCCAAACTATTTCTCCAACAACACAACAACCACACATGGATGGTTTCTTGCCTTCTGGATTGCCTCCAAAACCGCCAGAGCAAAAAATACAAAGAATGCCCACTGATGAGACACTTACAGGAACTCCAGAATCCTTTGCGCAATACAAGCTGCCTTTGCCATCAGAAATTCCTAGATCAGAAAACAATCAGTCCTTTAAGCCATCACAATTGCAGCCAGCGCAACAGCTTCCGCCAAGTCCAACAATCTTAGCGCCAGCGCCCATTCAAACATCCATTCCGCCCATCGCGATAACAGTACCGCAAGGCATAGAGCCACCCATAGCGCTTATTGTCGACGCTGAATCAAAGAAGCCAATCGTGACCGTAAGCATACAAAATGATGTTTACACAGTAGCGGAACCGCCATTAACACCTGAAGAAATTAATATGGTCACGTGGTTGAGAAAAAAATTCACGGGAAAAGAGAAGAAAATCGCGAATAAAAAGAAGTTAAACAAGAAAATATGGAAATCCGCGAAAAAGATGAATTTCTCCATGCAAAAAAATGATGACAATGAGCATCTCAAAATAAAATATTATTTAGTTAAGCACTTGATGCAATTCGGCTGGGTTGAGCCCTTGCTCCATGATGAAGCGGTCACGAAAATCAGGTGTGATGGGGAAAATATTCCTCTGATCATTGTAAGAAAAGAAAAAACCTTGAAGACAAATATCACATTTCCGGCTGCGGAGCATATCAATCGCTTCCTGATCAGATTCGCGGGACGTGTCTATAAAAAAGTCTCAGAAAAAAATCCTCTTCTAGATTTCACAGCGAATGACTATCACATAGAAGGCTCATTGAAGACAGCGACAACGCCAGCGAGATTTACTTTGACAAGGGTGCTTTAGCGGTCTTCCAGATAATATCTATTTCGTCGCAGCGTTCATAGGGGTAGATGTCTAGTTTATTCTCACGTCGTCCAGCATGATATTCTAAGAGTCCCTGCCAAGCGATCATTGCTCCATTGTCACCTGCGTAGTGCATCGGCACAGCAAAAAATCTAGCTCCACGTGCTTTGCACATAATTTCTAACATAGCGCAGAGACGTTTGTTCGCGGCGACCCCGCCAATCAACAAGACTTCTTTTTTACGGAGATGTGCCATCGCTCTTTCCGTAACTTCTGTAATCATGCTGAAAAAAACTTCTTGCAGTGAGTAGCATAAGTCTTCTTTCGCAACACCTTTGCTTGCTAATTGTGTTACTTTGGTGATAATGCCAGAAAAAGCGACATCCATGCCTTTGACTGTGTAAGGTAATTCAACCCATTTGCCAGCGCGTGCTAGCTGCTCAACTTTTGGACCGCCAGGAAAACCTAAGCCAAGAACTCTGGCGAATTTATCCAGCGCGTTCCCTAGTCCGATGTCTTCAGTCTCTCCAAACACTCTATATTTGCCAGCTTCAAGGGCGATGATTTGTGTGTTCGCTCCACTAAGGTATAACATCACAGGATCTTCAGCTTGAGTAAATAATAATCCCGAAGTCAGATGTGCCATAGGATGATGTGCTCCAATAATATCACAATGAAAAGAAGCCGCGTATTCTTTTGCTTTCGCAAGACCAACACGCAAGCAAGGAGACAATCCAGGTCCGCGAGAATAAACAACTAAATCAACGTGATCTACTTTTGCGTCAGTAAGTGCTTTCTTAATCACGGTATCGGCGACTCGTTTATGATGTTCAGCGACTTCCGTTGGAATCATCCCGCCTTCCACAGTCGTAAACGTATCACGGACATCACTCAAAACTTGTCCTTTGTTATTGACAATAGCGGCGCCAAACGTATGCGCGGTCGATTCAATGCCTAAAACAAGCATTTATTCATCCTCTCTATCTTCCTCATAATAAAATCCTTTCATTTTCGATTCCATTTTTATACGAGGTAAAGTATTTCCACTAGTTTGTGTTTCATTATACGAAGAAAAAACGATAGATACTGGTCGTCCACGATAAGAGTTGTCTAAATAGATTTCATTGCCAGAACATTGAATTGAAGAACCGGGAAATTCCTTCTTAAGTCGAGCTTCTAACTGTTTAAAGGGAATTCCTTCATCTAAAATATCTACAAGAGTGCTAAGATAATTTTTTGGGAGTTGTTGATCACTCATAATAAACGTAATTCCTTTATTTTAATCTCATCATAGAGTTCCATATATTCCGAATGATTCTTCATGCGTTTCATGGCTTTGCTTTTTTCGCAGAGGCGGGCAAAAAAGTGAAAGAGTTTTTCATCTACAGCGTCTTCATCCAATAATCGGACAACAAAAATGCTGCCAATAAGATCATCATAATCTTGGATTTCCATCTTGCCTCGTTGCTTAACCTGTCTCAGAATATCTTGCACAATAGGTTCTGGATGTTCTAGGGCGTACTGCTTTTCAAAGGTCTGTCTGTCGTTATCTTTGCTAAAATGAACTACAAATTTCGCGGTGCCTGCCTTAGGATCAAAGTGTGCGATGGTTAATTTGTCCATGCGTAAGGTGACGTCTTTCATGGGATGAGCTTCCTAAAGTGATCCAAGGTGTCTAAAACTTTCTTTGGAGTATAACTTTGGAGTTCCTTTATAAGATTTTTGTCATAGATTCGTCGAATATCGACTGGCAGGGCTATGCCATCGAAGCTTTCAGGGGTGTTGACATGCAAGGAAAAAGGTGCTCGCGCTAGTTTTCCAGAGGGGCTTTGGCTGGGATCTATAGTTATCCACCCTTGCTTTTTTTCATGGCCTCCTTGAGTTTTCTGGTAAACCGTTTTCGAGATTTTTTCGATCCACCGTCCAGTGAAACTTCTGAGAGGATCATCTTTGCTATAACTGATAAACCGCTCATAAAAAGAGGCAGGTAATGATTTGTTCAAGAGCAAGTAGACATGAAAACTACTACCAGTCCATAAAACAAAAAATTTGAAGGAGCCAACAATATCACGAAATTGCTTGTCCTCAGCGATAACATCTAGTAAAGCTACAGTAACCTCTTGCGCGATATTTGAATCAACTCCCTTTCGATCAATATCGAAAAAAATTCGTTCCAGAGAAGTGCCAGCGCTTTCTCCATTCGTCGCGTAAAAAAAGTCGATGTATTTTCTGGGCACAAAATAGGTCCAGATGCGTTGCTGTTTTTCATTCAGTCTTCCTCGCACATCCGCGAGCGCGTTAATGCGCAATTTCAGCAAAGAAATATCAACATCAGTGATCAAGTCATCGATTTTCAGCGGTCCATTGGTCGTTGCTCGTCGCAAAAAGAAAGGAATGTTGCCTTTAGGCAGGTGAATTTTCGTAGCTAGTGATTTTCCTTTCAAAAAAGTTCTCAGCAAAGGAGCGACTCGAGTATAATAATACAAGACATCTAAAGAACCACTAGGTTGTAAAGGATTTTTAAGTTGTAAATCTTGCATAACCATCTGCTGATATGGTGAAGGTGCTATTTAAAAGTTAAGTCGGTAGAGGAGACAATATATACTACTTTATAGTAATAATAAAAGAAACATTTATAAAGACAGTAAGATAAAGGATAATTATGATAATATCTCCAGATGAATTGCGAAACTACCTTGGAATAGACTTAGAAAGTCGATTAGAAAGGTTTAGTCCAGAATTAAGAGAAACAGTAAGAAAACTGGATGAAATATCGCGGCAGACAACAAATACCCCTTTCTTAGACTATTTGACAGTACAGCATCAGCAAGAAGTAAGATCTATAAGAAGTCTGGCTGAGGAATGTGGAATAGGGAATATGGTTTTATTAAAAATTTTTAAAGAATATAGTATTCCGAAAAGAACACAAGCTGAAGGAGTAAGAGCAAATTGGCAGGATCCAGAATTTAGAGCAAGACAAGCTGAAGGAACAAGAGAAGCAAGATTAAATTCAAAAAATGCTGGGAAGTTTTATCTTCCAACTATACAAGGAACAAGAAAAGATATTGGCTATGCAAAATCTACGTGGGAAGCAAACCTCGCTAGAGTATTTAGCTATATAGGAAGAGAATATCTCATGCATGAGAAAATGAAGCTCACTATAGCTAATGAACAAAAGTACCTCTTTAAAGATATCAAAAGCGATATGGGAGTCGATTTTATAGTTACAGATCCAAGAGGGAATTTAAAGATCTATGAGATTATGGCGCATCCATTCAAAGATCCGAAAGGTGTCGCAAAATTAGAAATGCTCGCGGAGCAATATCCTACTATAAAAATAAAACCAGTATCAGCTAGGTTGTACCGAAGATTAGAACAACGTTTCCAAGAACGTATTAATGGAGATGCAAGATTTGCAGGATGGGAGCAGAAAGAAGACAACGTAAGAGATAATCCAGCAAAATATAAATAAAAGAAGTGACTTAAAGATTTTGAGCAACCAAAACATTTATAGAAAGAGACGGGTGAATGATTTAGATGTCCTACAATCCCATCAAAGACTATGAGCAGGTTCGCGATCGTTTGTCGCAGTTGAGACGAGTCGCAAAAGGAGAATTCCAGCAGTCATTATTGGAAGATATCGCTAAAAGCGCGGAGCGTCTAAGAGAGTGCGCGACAGCAAATCCCGTTACGGGATATTATGGCATGCGTGAGCTAGAACACGACAAAGAAACATACAGATCGCGTCGCTTCAATCAGGAGTTTGATTTCTTCATTATCAATATAGATCTAGACAAGTTTGGAGACTTCAACAAGAAATATGGTCAGAAAGTGGGAGACGCGGTGCTCAAAGCAGTAGCTGAAATTCTAAAGGAAGGGACAAGAGAGTATGACACGGTGCGCCAGAAAGAGAATAAAGAAACCATGAAAGGATATCATAAGCATGGAGAAGAGTTCGAAGTAGTTATCCAGGCGCCAAGCAAGGAAATCGCTTATTTCGTCGCGGATCGTTTGAGAAAAGACATTGAAGAGAAGAGTCCAGAATTCACGAAGAGGGCGCTCAGGGGAAAAGAAGGATACAAAGTCACAGCGACCTTCGGCATGACCAAGTGGGATGCTGATAATGAAAGATTCGAAAAAGCGGAAGAGCGCGCGGACAAAAGAATGCAGGAAGGAAAAAGAGAATTAAGAAATAAAGTTTATTATGTTTAAGGACTGACGCTGAAATAAATTCTTCTGTTATTTTTTCCCTTGTTATCCAGTTTGCCCATAACTAAGAGTCCTATCTCACCCAAAGATTTGACATGTGTCCCGCCATCTGCTTGCTTGTCCACTCCAGTAATATCTACAACGCGGACGTCTTGTAAATGTTCAATATATTCCTTATTGGCAAGTTTAAACAAAGTAGGATCTTGCGTTGCTTGCTCTTTGGATAAGGTATAAACACTTACAGGAATATCCTCTTGAATCAGTTTGTTAGCATCGCTGAAGAGTTTGCTGAACACTTCCGGGTTATAGCTGTCTAGGTTAAAGTCCATTCTGCTTTTTTCAGGTTCCAGTTGGTTGCCAGTGATTTGCGCTCCAAGATGTTTGCTGAGTAATCCAGAAAGTAAGTGCGCTGCGGTATGTGATCGCATCAGTCTATGTCTTCTATCCCAGTTCAGGGTGCACGTTACTTGATCTCCCACATCCAACCCTTCTCTATCCACTTGATGATAAATCTCTCCGCTTACTTTTTGCACGGAAATAACTTTGTAAACTTGACCATTGGCTAATAAAGCTCCCGTATCACAAGCTTGTCCTCCACCCGTCGGATAAAAAATAGTTTGATCCAGAGTGATAACAGTTCCTTGGACTGCGGTGATTAGCGCTAGACCTTCTTTCAAATAACTATTCTCTAGATAGAGTTGTTTGGTCATAGGAACAAAAGAAAAAAGTGCTCTTTAATTAATTTGTGTTTAAGCGTCACCAAGAAGTATCTTTTCTAGATCATAAAGAGTCTCTAATTGATAAGTTGCGTGTTCTGATTTAGCATTGACAATAGCAGTCGTAACTCCCGATGCTTTAGCGGGAAGAATATCAACAGTTTCTCTATCTCCCACAAAGAAAAGACGATCTACACGAAATCCCAAGGTTGTTGCTACATGAGTGAATGCGGTGCCATTATGGCGTTCATAAGGAGATCCAGAATAGAGGCGAGGATCAAAAAGAGTAGGTTGAATGCCAAGTGCTTGGAGTTTATCTTCGCTTTGTTGTTCTGAGCTTCCTGTAATTAAAAATAAACGATAGTGCTCTTGAAGTTTGCCAAGAAGTGAAATCAATCGTTGATCTGGTTGCAACAGAGAGGCTATATCCGCGTGCTCTAAAGCTTCTTGAACTAGAAGTGCGGGTTCTGTTATCCCTAAAGCTGCTAAAGTACGTCTTGCGCTCTGCGTTGTTGCATGAATGCGATCATACGCTTCTCTAACCACCGCGAGAGGTTGTCGAAGTCTACTGCTTGCTTGCTGTAAAAGATAGTCAGTAATCTTGGTGTTAATAGGTTCAGTCATAACATAGAGCGTGTTGTCTAAATCAAATCCCACTGCGTCAACAAATTTACGAACCATGGCGACCTCTCTGACTTAATACATGTTCTATATGACCCAAGCACAGTTGTGTTGTTTGTTCCAAAGTTAAACGAGTAGTATCTATGATTTGAATACTAGGAAAATAACGATCAAGTTGTCGATATCCCTGTGCTAAACGATCAATTGCTTCAGGCGTTTCATTGCGGCTTATAGGTTCACCAGTTTTCTTTTGTCGTTCAAGAACACGAGCGTGTCCAACTGATCCTTCAACGAGTAAAACAAGATAAAGATCAGAAGGAGGAATCGCGTGATTGAGATGCAAGATAATCTCAGGAGAGACACCGCCAATAATCCCTTGGTAAACAAGAGAATCTGGTAAGCCGCGCGCGAAAGTAAAGACAACATTGGGGTCATCAAGACGAGGAAAAACTTCACTAGCGTAAAGTAAGGATCGATCAGCCGCGAATAAGAGCGCTTCAGTAAAGACATTATGATAAGGGGATTTTTTATAAGTTGAAATTTGTTCACGCAATGGTCCAGGCTCTACTAAAGGCACGACTTCATAATCTAATTGTTCTATTAAGGATGTAAGAGATTTATGAACACTAGTTTTGCCAGTTCCAGAAGGTCCTACCAGATGAATGAGTTTTGCCATGTTATTTCGATCCCAGTGGTCTGATACTTCCACAACCTAGTACATCAAAATCTCTAAAAAGAGTTTTACAATTTTCTCGAGAGTATAATTTTTTCGCTGCTTGAGTATTTGGAACAGCGTCTACAATTTGAACATCTTCCCAAGAATTAGGATGCGCGTAGAAAGGATGATGGTGATCTATGCCAACAACATAAAGAACATTGAAAGTGTCTCCTAATTCTCTTGCCAGCATAGCGCGATGGGCTCCATCATTCAAGAGAGGAATAGTAATAGTAGCTGCTCGTTCATGAGTAAGTTCATGAGCGGCGGGAATATAACGAACAGTTCTTTTGCCCAACTCAACAACTGGAGGCATCAAAGTACGCTGCTTACCTTCATGATCTGTAAATTGAAGAGCGCAATTTAAATGGAGAGTGTCAACACCTTCTTTATTAAGAAGAAATTGACGAAGTTCACGTTGTTTTTGAAGATTCTGGCGAAGAACATAAAAAGTTGTTGGGTTTACTTCACTAGGATCAAGCTCACGGAGAGAGATAGAAGCGTGTTGATAGGGAAAAATAGAAGTTCCATCAGGTGCTGGTTCTTTCAAAGGAACAGTGCGAATTTGTTCAATTAAATCAGTTAACTTTATTTTACCTGTAATTTGAAGTTGCATAGTTCATACACCTCGTTTTTTCTGATCATACCACTCATAACCTTTTTTCCACAGATTAGGAGGATATTCTTTTCTATCAACGCGCATACGTGCCGCAGTTTCTGGCATAATTTCCGCCACAGAGTCAACCAATGCTCGAGCGACTCGGACATAGCTCTCATTGCCAGTAGCCATTTTGCTTCGCAATCGAGCGATATATCCCACTTGTCGTGGATGCCAGGAGTGAAGCGCGCTGCAGTTAGCTCCAAAAGGTACTAGCTTCTCAGCGGTATGTCGATTATGGACTCGTGCTTCTTCATACACTGCTGCGGACTGTTGCATGTCTTGATCATATTGTTTATCTAAACCATAGATGGAAAAAATAGCGGGTGTTTCAAAACCTAAACGAGTAGTTAACAATTGTGTAGTGCGTGATCCTCGTCTATGGCGGAAAATATCTCTATAGCCGTGGTAGCCCATGGTCAATTCAAAGACAAGACCGCTGTGACTGATGGCAGGATGAAGAATGTCTCTTTCTCCTCGGTCCTGATGCGCGCGTTGAAGAACTTCTTTAACATCTCCGTCAGACAAATGTTCAAAAATGTCTGTAAGTGATGCGTCAGTGTATTGGAAAACAATAAGAGCTGCGTTAAAACGATCACTAGCCATCCCAAGACGTAAATGCGTGCTGCCAGGATGATGTAAGGTTACTGAAGGTTTTTTTCCTGATAGGAGATGCCAAAAACGATCTTCACAATAGCCACGTAATGCTTGTTCATTCTTCACTCGCCAATCATCAATCGCGATGTGGCCTTTTTCTCCCAAGAGAACAGGAGATAGTTTTTTAGCTTCTGTCCACAAAGCGTGGCCTCGTTGTTGATCCTCTTGTCTCGGGCTTGAGATCATAAGAGTGATAATTTCTTCAAGAGTGCGCGCGTCAGAGGAAAAAACTAAAGAGCTTCTAGTTGTCGCGGGCAAATACACGCGTGAAGAGTCAAGAACAAACTTTCCTAAAGATTTACGAACTTCCCCATCCTCTAATTCTTTAAGAACTTTTGTTCGTTCAGCGGCGTGATCTGTTAAAGTAGGCGCATAATCAGGATCAAACTCTTGTTTTTTATGCAATCGTCTTCTTGCTTCATTATCAACAAGTAAGGGGTTTCTAAAATGAGCGACCGCTTCTGCGGTTAAGGGATCTTTCGCTACATAATCAGCAAGTTTATCCGTGATCTCTTGGTAGCGTCGATGTAAAAAAGCGAGATGTTCCACAAAACGATCAGCGTGGGGTAAAGCGAGAATATCTACATCTTGTAGTGCCAAAGGTAAGACACGTTCATAACTAATATAGCGAGTAGATTTAACTTGAGGATGATTAACTGGATGTCCAGTTATATGTTTTAAAGTGATATCAGAAATATCTTCGCAGTGACCAAAAAGGTTAGTGCCTTCTTTGATAGATCCATGACTATGAGCTATTGCCCATTCTTGATTAAAGCTAGTCGTTTTACGAGAAACTTGCAAACGCCCATCAGGATGACGAAAGATTTCCATTAACGGCCGTACATAAGGGAGAAAAGCGCGGGTTTGTTCTTCTTTCGCTGTATCAAGAAATTGTAAAACACGAGTTTGTGTATCAGCGTGAGTTCTAGAAACTGCTGACATTAACGGAGATAACTCTTCTCCGGCAACCAAAGGCTGAGGATAAACAAATCCTTCTTTGCCATGGGGATTAGTAAAGAGAAATGCTCTAAGAAGCTCCTCTTCTTCATGGCTAAAATGCTTCATTACTTGTGGTTTATCCATAAATTACCCCCGAAACTGTTATCACAGAAAAGAGGTATATAAGTATTCAGAAGGCTAAATATATAGCTTAAAAGAGTTATTTCTTCACAGCGATTTCAATCACATCGCGATGTTTCAAGACATGCTCTTTCCCAACGACACGTTTCGTCTTCACGTCAATCGCTTTGATAAAATTTCTACCAATATCTGTATGGAGTCTAAAGGCAAAATCGATAGCAGTGCTGCCAGGTCCTAAGAGAAAACAATCCGGCAAAACTCTGCCGTCACGGTCTTCCAGTTTATTCGCTCCGCCAGGATACACAGCGATATAATGCAGCAAATCAAAAACCACTTTATTCAAGGCGTCTTGCACACCGCTCGATCCAAATTTCTTCAAAACAGTTTTCTCAATATGTTCTAAAGCTGCTTGTTGTTGAGGATTGAGTCCAGGTTTTATCGTAAAATGATCCTCGCCAGGAATATAGGTGATCAATCCTTTTTTATGAGCTTCTCGTAATGCCAATTCAGCGTCGCCCGCGCACGGAATAAAAATCACCGAAGGAAACGTCTCTCGCATTCTTTTGAGATTAGCTTCAGCGGTCGGCAAGTCCATTTTGTTCGCGGCGACAATCATCGGTTTGCTTTTTTGGCGTAACGTTCGTGCTAGTTGGATCAGTAATGTTTCATCCCATTGGCTAATATTTTCTGGATAAGCGCGAATAACCTCTTTGACCATGGCTTCAGTCACACGCAGTCCGCTTAATTGTTGTGCTACAGCGACAGCCACATTGCTTTTCTCAGCGGCAATCTTTCTGGAAAACTTCTCCCAGCCTTTTTTCAAGATCCCTAAGTACCACATGTCTAATTCTATTTCTAAGAATTGCACGTCTTTCGCAGGATCATAGCTGCCGGGAGTTATAGGTTCTCCTTTTTCATTCGTTGCTCCAGCCATATCAACAACATGAATAAGCGCGTCTGCTTGATTTAAGTCAGACAAAAACTGATTACCCATGCCTTTGCCTTCACTTGCTCCAGGAACTAATCCAGCGACATCAATGAGTTGCACAGGAACAAAGCGCTGTCCGTTAATGCAAAAGCCTTCTCTTGGATGACATTGTGTGTGAAATTCAACATCGATGCAGTCTATCTTGACATAGCCTATGCCAGTATTAGGTTTGATCGTGGCGAAAGGATAATTAGCGATCAAAACTTCTGCGAGCGTAGCTGCTTTGAAGAACGTAGATTTTCCTGTGTTAGCTTTACCTACAATGCCGACTTGCATAAAAGAACATCAAAAGAGAGACTTTAAAAGAATATCGTGAATGCTAGAAAACAGCTAATAAGTCACTACCGTTAAGTTTATAAAAAGCAGGTAAAAAAAAAGATTATGTTCGACGATAAAAACAAGACAGAATCTTTGTATCATGTAGCATTAGCGCATCTAAAAAGAGTAACGCCAGGCTCAAATAAAGGAAATGATAGTCTCAGAAGTTTACTCGAAGAGTATGGTTCTTTAGAAAATGTATTTACCAAAGAGAGTCCTGAAAGATCATTAGAAGTCTTATTAAAAACTGAAGCGAATCTTCAAAAAGCAAAGAGAAAATTAGAGAAGATTTCTTTTATATTTGAAGCTATAACTATAAACGATTCCAGATTTCCAGAACATCTTAAACAAGTAAAAGGAGTAACGCCTATTTTGTATGTTAGTGGAGATGCGACACTCTTAGATAAAAAAAGCATCGCTATAGTAGGAACTAGGGAATTAACATTCGATAAAGATAAGACAGACGGAGAGAAAATTGTTCAGGATGTACTCAACAAAGAATATGTAGTTGTGAGTGGTCTTGCGCAAGGGTGTGATGAGCTAGCGCACAGATATACGATAAATCATCAAGGAAGAACCGTTGGTGTCTTAGGAACACCATTGGATAAATACTACCCAAGAGAAAATCAAGGTCTTCAAGATCAGATTCGTGAGCGACACTTGTTAGTTTCACAATATCCCATAGGAATAAAAACTTTTCCGTGGCACTTTGCGGCTAGAAATAAGACAATGGTTGGGTTAGCTAAGCGCGGTGTTGTAGTGATTCTCGCTGGAGATAAAAGTGGAACACAGCACGCGATTAAAGAGTGTCTTGCGCAAGGAAAAGAATTATATGTCTTAAGAAATAACCTTAGTCGCGGCTATGAATGGGTTGAAAAGTTAAGAGGAAGATATAAAGTATTGAATCCGGAAAAAGAGAGTTAAAAATGCACTTCATGTACGATCTCGATAATACGTTAATAGATACTCGAGCAGTCAGACCTTACATGAAAACACAGGAAGGAAGACTCTTCGTTGCCCAGCATATTGATCAAATAGTAACAACAGCGGATGATGGTCTCAGACGTCTAGTTGAAAGACAGCATAAAAGGAAAGAAGTTTCCATTGTAACTGACTCGCCAAGAGACTATGCGCTAGCAGTATTACAAAAGCATGGATTCCCTAAGGATTTACCCATCTATGCCGCGGCGAACAAGCCGTTCAACCGAGGATTGTCACAAGCCATAGCGGACTGTAAAAAGCCTCTAGAAGAAATAGTTGTCGTGGGAGATAGTGCAAAAGATATACTAGATGCGCATAAAGCAAAAGTAAAGTCTATAGGGGTTACTTGGGGAAAACTCTTTACGCAAGAGCAACTAAGAGCGGCAGAACCAACTGAAGTAGTAGAATCTATGGAAGACTTAGAAAAAGTGCTAGAGTCTGATAAAATAATAAAAGGAAAATATCAAGCAAGAATAAATCCAAATGCGCTAGTCTATTTACCTAAAGAACAAAGAGGAAACACAGCGGTAGATATCACAAACATTGCCATAGGGTCTTACACTAGTTGGGATCGTAAAGGTTCTGATGGTTTCTCAGTTTTTTCAGCGAACATTCTCAGATTCAAGATGATGAAAGACCATACCACTGAAGAATTAAATAGGGAAGCGTCAGACGAGTATTTTTGCGGTGGACAATTAAGAAAGGGAGATAATTTTTTGGCAGTGTTTTGGTTATTCAAACAACAATTAGGTCAGAAATTAAAAGGAATAGTGTGGGATGATTGTCTCGCTGTAGCAACTCCAAATTCTTTACCAGAATATTGTTATCGTACAGACGTTAATGAAATCTTTACCCTGAACGCGTTCAAGGAAAATGGATTTATAACAACAAACAGATTTGTATTCCGGGCACATCCAAAACAAGAAGACCATGTAGGTGCGCGTTCGCCAGAGGAAGTGCATTATGGGACTATAGGTATTCTCAGATCTAGCAAAAAAAAATTCAAACAAATCATCCTCTTTGATGATGTAAGAACAAAAGGAACACAAACTACCGCATTAGCGAGAATCCTAAGACATTATGGATTTGGAGAGAAATTCTACGCGGTAACTTTAGGACAAACTGAATGATTACATCTTCTCTAATCTAGTAATTCTATCATTAATATCTGGATGAGTCGACCACAAATTGACTTTTCTTTCTCGAACTTTCGTCAAAGGGTTTTCAATATACAAATGCGCGCTAGATCTGTCAGCTGCTTCAACCAGAGGTTCTTTGTCATCTCTAATTTTCTTTAGTGCATTAGCCAATCCAGGAGGATATCTCGTCAAGAGTGCGCCAGATGCGTCAGCCAAAAATTCTCGTCGTCGTGAAATAGCTAATTGCACCAAACGAACTATGATCGGAGAAAGAATAGCCAACGCTAATCCAACCACAATAAGAATGACGCCGGCGTTGCCCCGAGTATCTCTTCTGCCGCCACCATACCACATCGATCGCAGCAAAATATCGCTCAAGAGCAGTGTTATGCCTACTAGCATCACGACCAGCATCATATATCTGACATCATAATTTTTGATATGAGACATTTCATGGCCAAGCACACCTTCTAATTCATCACGCTTCAAGCGTTGCAAGCAACCAGTCGTGACAGTAATAGAAGCATGCTTGGGATCTCTGCCTGTGGCAAAAGCGTTAATCGCAGTATCATCAATCACATAAATCTTAGGTGTTGGTAGTCCAGCGGCGATCGCTAAACCTTCAACAGTATTCACTAAATGAGGAAATTGTTGCTTGCTCGCTTCTTGTGCGCCGTTAATTTTAAGGATGACAGAATCTCCGGCAAAATAGCTAAACAACGTATAGAAAAAAGAAATAATAAAAGCCAGAGTCAGCCCGATGTAGGGGTTGCCATAAAGAGCGCCGAGTGCATAGCCTAAAAGAACTATGATAACAAAAAAAAGAAACAGAAGTAAGTAAGATTTGCGAACATTCGAAGAAATTTCTTCATAAAGAGGCATGATCAGAATTGTACTTTGACTGGTTTGCTTTCTTCGCCTGTAGCTTTGAAGTAGTCTTTTGGTGTGAAGTTAAACATCGATCCAAGGACATTAGTAGGAAATTGTTGTAATGCTTGATTTAGAGATAAAACATTATCATTGTAAAACTGTCGCGCGTAAGCGATCTTGCTTTCCGTGCCTGATAATTCTTCTTGCAGTAATTTGAAATTTTCATTGGCTTTGAGATTGGGATAATTTTCAGCGACAGCGAAAATAGTTTTTAAAGCATCACTCACTTGGTTCGAGGCTTTTGCTTTTGTTGCCATGTTGCCACCCATTAGTCGAGTTCTAGCCTCAGTCAGTTCTTTGAGCGTTTCTTTCTCATGCTTGACATATCCTTTGACCGTGTTAATCAAGTTAGGAATCAAGTCATAGCGTCGCTTCAATTGCACGTCTATTTGTGACCATGCGTTGTCGATTCTGTTTTTGTAAGAAACCAGTTGATTATATTTGAAAATAACGTAAATAACCAAAAGTGCAAGAATGATAATAAGCCAAATAAGCAGGGACATAGAGAGAAAGAAGGAAATGTTGTTTAAAAAGGTTGTGGTAGTGTTTAAGTAAACCTTAAATAATAAGTTTACTTCCAAAAAGCAGGTGTTCAGGTGAAAAAAGACATAACTTTTCTAATTGCTCTTATGTTGACGCTAGTCTCATTCTTCGCGGCCCAAGAGCAGTTAACTGGACGAGTCACCAATGACTGTACTGACACAGACGATGGTCTGGAGTACGCGGTAAAGGGAACTGTAACTGTTGATAACGAAGAGTTGACCGATAGCTGTCAAGAAAACGCTGTCGTAGAATATTATTGCAGTCAAAATCAAGCGCGAATAAAAGTATATGCTTGCCCCAATGGATGTGCAGAAGGCGCGTGCAAGAAGCAGGAAATAACGCGGCAGAAAGAAAGTCTCAAGCTCGGTACAACAACAAATCAAATTGAGATCGGCGAATATCTCGGTGATGTAATAGATACTCTGACAGACACAAAAACACCAGCGTTAGCTAGTAGTAGAGTAAACACAGGCAAGTCAACAACTTTAGCCAACCAATATCTCAGATTTAAAGACACTGATTTCGCGTCCGGTAGAATTCTCTTTACAGAAGATGATCACAACACCGTCGCTGACTTTCTCGTCTTTGAGGAAGACAATTACACTTTGGAATATGAGCTAGAATTTAGTCCAGGATTAGCGTCAGCCATCGAGAGTGGCAAGCTGGTAGATCTTGAAAATGAAGACATGTTCATGTTGGGAAGAACCTATACTATTGTAGAAGCGGAAAAAAAAGGAAATCAAGTGCGAATAAAATTATTGTCAGGAGCTATTCAAGATACCTTGGCGGAAGGAGCGTCAAATACATACAGGATCAATGGTAAAGAATACACTGTCAAAGTGATGCTTATCGATGACACTGCGCGCGCGGCGACCATCTCCGTCAATAACAAAGTTTCAGGACAGCGTAAAGTAGGAGAAACAGAGATCATCGGGGATATGATTCTAGGCATTGCGAAGATGTCTGTAAGTGAGGCTGCTGAGCAGCAAGATCAAGTTACTTTCATCCTTGACGCGAATACGCTAGAACTAGTAGATAGCGATGTCGCCGATGATAGTTTCTCGCAGGGAGTCAAAATCGATGGAAAATCCTTGTCTAACACATATACAAAAATAAAAGGTGGTGGTGACAGTACAGAATATACTATAACCTCCATCAGATACCGTTTGAAAGCGGAAAGTCTGACAGGAACTGATGTGTTTATTCCAGCAGGAAAAGGCTTACGGGAAAATACTCGCTATCCGCAAGCGCTTCTGGGTGATTGGGATATCAAATACAATGGGCTTGACGCTAAAAAAACAATCATAAAATTTGACCCTAGTGGAGACAGGTATGATTTGGAATTCACCAATGTAAAAGGGCAGCGTCTCGAAACAACTCTGGTCACTAATGTCGGAGGCAATCTCAAGATAGGAAAAAATGATAACACTCTGCACTTCATTGAAGGAACCAGCGTAACAAATTATATTATTGCCGCGCAAGATGATGTTGTGCTCACTTCATCCAATGATAGAACAGGCATCACCAACGTACTTCGATATATATCTATTGACACGTCCAATAAAAAATTATTCTTCAACGATGTTGTGGAAGGGTCTAAAGAAACCAGTTATACAGGAACTGAAGGCACAGACGCAAATGCAGATCTAGTTGTAAATGGAAATACCTATCGTGTCTATGTGGGTGGTGCTCCAGACTACAAGCTCGCCATGGATCTCAATCATGATGGAGATGTAGCTAGTGATGAAGTAAATATCGTTGTCCAGGGCGGCGGATTATTAGACCTCGGATCTACCATAGCGCCAAACACGGATTTCAACATGACTTTAACAACGTTGGCGAAGCAGTTTGACACAGCAACCAATGATGAAGCGATTATAATCAGCATACTCGCGTCAGGCAGTAACGTCGATCTCGATCTGCCAACACAAACAGCGCTAACCATAGAGTCAAGAACAGGTAAAAAACTGGGCATGAGCGACTACGGAGTTTTCCTCAAGCAAGAAACAAAAAATCCTGATAAATTGTTCATAGAGTATCCTCTCAGTCAGGCGACAGGAAATATTGAGCTCGTCTTCAGCGAAGAAGAAAAACAAAACACCGCGCGAACAAAGAAAGAAGAGAAAACAGAACAGCGACCAGAGCCAAAAAAAGACCAGCCCGAAGTGAAGTCTACAGAGTCACCCACACAAGAAGAGCCCAAGCCAGTCATCACCTATGAAGAACAAGCAACAGGCTTCCGTGCATGGATCAAGAGAATATTGCAAGCAATAACTAATTGGTTCTAGTTTTTCTTATGAATATTTACCTTCATCTATGAACTGTTGAGTCGTTTTTGTTTGGACAATATGTTGTGCAAAAAAATCCTTGTCATTGGTCCAGATAAAGTCCGCATGTGTTGCAAGAGCGCAGGCAATATAATCAGCGTCTTTTACATCTCGTGTCATTGCTTCTTTTGACTCTTGCATAAAAGGTTCATATTCAAAATATTCAAGAACAGTAATGAAAACAAGTAAAGCGTGTAAATTAGTATCAAATTCCTCTGGTGATTGTTTACTATAGTCACAGATGAAAGACTTGTATTTTCTGATTTCTTCAAGAATTCTTTTGGGGACATAGAAAGTATAATGCTGTGCGGTAATAATGGTAACTGTCGCGCGAGATCCTAGCGATGCGGCAATAAAAATGTTCGCGTCGAGAACAATCTTCATGGTCTGTTAGTTACGCGTTTACCAAGCTTCAAAGCGAATTTTTCTATCTCCTTCTCACTAAGGAATGTCTTAGATACGAGTTTTTTAAGGAGTTCGAGGGCTTCTAATTTTTCTCTTGCTGCTTCTTTCATAACAGCGCTCCATCTAATCTCAGAATGTTTCTTCATTTCCTTCCAAAGCTCATCTTCAACGGTTACGGTCAAATTATGGGGCATGTTGTTCACCTCACGTAGTTTACATGAATTCACGTAAATTAAGTATATAAATCTTTCTACATCTGAATAATCAGAGAAGAGGTTAGAAGTAAAAGACAATGTTGCAGACAGGTAAGAAGCTTTAAATAGAATTCTTCAGTTATTTTCCTATGGGCCCGTAGCTCAGCCTGGTTAGAGTACCAGTCTTATAAGACGATATCAGCTAAAACATTGCCTAAGAGAGCTGGTGGTCGGCAGTTCAAATCTGCTCGGGCCCACATTTTCTTTATTCCAAATAAGAGAAGCCAATGTGCGCGAACACTACAAAGAAAGTAAAAATTTCCAGACTGGTATAAAATGAATGGTGATGTTTTTGTTGTCTTTCGTAAAGAGTTTTTTCTCTTCAAGATCTTTTGTTACAATGATGCCTTCATCCAGATCCATCTTCTTACAGAAGTTTATTAAAGTTTTCGCGTCTTTAGCGGAGATAGCGTTCTTATATTTTACTTCTACAGGGCATATTTCTTGATTATGAAATTTCTCCAAAACAAAGTCGACCTCATCCTTGAAGGGAGTTCTCCAAAAGAATTTAGAACGAGTTTCTATGGCTACAAGATTTTCTATGAGTTTGCTTTCGTCTGTTTCCGGGGAGAGATGGGAAAAAAAGCTGGTGGAGCTCAGGTAAAACTTTTTCAATTTCTTTTCAGAGGTAATTCTGTTTCTTGAAAAATTGTATATCTTTTTGATTAAGAAGGCTTCTTCAAGGTAAAAAAGATAATTCGACAAAGTAGTCCTATTAATCCCTAGTTCTCTTGCTAGGCTTTCGTATTCTATAATCATGCCTGGATTAGAGGCGATTATTTTAAGCATCCGCATAAGCAGATCCTGATGATCTATAGCGAAAACCTTTGGTATATCTATGTAGACGACTTTTTCCAAGATGCTTTTTACATACGCTGCTATAAATTCCTCATGTTCATCGACAGTCTCTACAAATTGTCTTTTTATATACAGCGCGAATTCCTTCTTAAGCTCCCCTTGAAAGAGCTTATCTTTTTTTATCAACGCTTCTTTTTTTCTAAAGACCAAAAATTCACGAAAGCTTAGTGGCGAAAGATAAAAATCAAAGCTTCTGCCAGCGAGCGATTCCTTGGATCTCTTTTGTATAAACAGGGAAGAAGAGCCAGAAACAAAAAATTTGATAGGGGAAGTGTCATAGTAATATTTTATTTGATTTTGCCAATCTTCAAGCTTCTGTATTTCGTCGAAAAACACGTAAAGTTTAGTTGCGTTTTTGTCAATGTTGGTCAGCTTTTCAAACGCTTGTATGATTTCCTCAATCTTTGGCTGTTCCTCATCAAATGAATAGTAGAGAATATGTGTCCTGTCAACTTTTTCTTGGAGAAGAGCGTTAATGAGCTGTTGCATCAAGACAGTTTTGCCAGTTCTTCTTAATCCAGAAATAGTGATGATGGGTCTGTTAGAGAGGTTTTTTGCTAGGAGCTTGAAGATGTCTCTATCTAGGGTAAATGGGTAAACAAAATGCTCTTTCCAATGGGGGTTGTGCTTTTCGAGGTTCATGATAATACGTTTATTATAACAGACATATTATTTAATAACATGATTATTATAAGTTACATATTATTTATAAGCCTTTCGGTCGGTCCTAAAATCAATATGCAGATTCTGGAAATGAATTACTTTCGCGGTAGTAAATGAGAGACCACATGCTAATGAAAGTGCCAGTCTTATAAGACGATATCAGCTAAAACATTGCCTAAGAGAGCTGGTGGTCGGCAGTTCAAATCTGCTCAGGCCCACTATACTTACAATTCCACACTATTTTTTAGTTAAGAAATGGTCTGTCAAGAAAATCCCATGGTGATCTTTCGATTTTTTTGAAAAGTCCCTGGCGGTTTTTGGGTCTTTCTCAAAAGTCAAAAAGCTATAATTACAAAGTTCAAAATGCTTTTGTAGCCAGTCAGGAACTGGAACAGCAAAAACAATGCCGGTTTGCATGCGAAATTGTTCGGCGACTTGTTGATTTCTTGAAGCAGAGCGTGAAGTAACGGACAGAAGAACATTATATTCTGGAAAAGACAAAGATTTATCTCTTTGTTGTGACACAATCAAAAGGTAAGGTTCTCGATCTTGCTTGAACAATCCATATTTATTGGCGTTTCCTAATAGCTGGTGGATTTGTTGTAAAGGTTCTTGAAAGCCTCGGAGCGCTTCTTCCAAAGAATGATCAAATCTCGCTGCCTGCACTAAAGTTTGTGGAAGTTGTATAGTCATAATTTAGCCCAGTCTATTTTCTTAAAACATCTTGGCGGTTGTGGTCCGAACTGTCCTTGGAAATAGGATTTAAGGTCTGCAGATCCATAAACGAGTTCTGGAACGTTGTTGTGATAAAATTCAAGGCGTGACAAAGGTCTTCCATGTGTCAAAGTGATATTGTGTAATTCTGTGGATCGTACTTCAAAAACTGCAGGAGCTCTAAAGCCAGGATCAAAAAATCCAGCAAAGTGTATCTTGCCTTCAAGTGAGCTATTATGGTTGGCATGTAAAAAAGCGCTCTTATCAGAAGGAATTGCTACGACTTCTTTTGAGCACAGCAGAATACATTGTTCAGGTTCAAGAACTAGACCACCATGATGTTCGGCGATATGGAGAGGTTCATAAAAATTAAGAGGATCATAAAAGTCTCGTCTAGTAAGGTCTACAGGAAGAGAAGTATGGCGTGCGCGAAGACCAACAACTTGCTTGGATTCCTTGCATTCCAAATCAAGGTGCAGTTGCAGGCCATCTGAAAAAATAGCGGGAGGAGTAGGTACTTGTCGCATGAGGGTGTCATAAAGAAGAGGTTGTCGCTTGGCCAGAGCATGCAGCTCCGATTCAGAAAGTTTTGCGTCATAGCCGACAAAAAAACGCGCTTGGGTGAGCGATTGGCCTTGATAAACAATAGTGTTAAAGGCGTAAGGTTGTAGCAAAATCCAAAGAGCGAGAGGTCCTTTGGTAAAGGGTGATGGATGGACTTCATCAAGGCTGGTATTAAAATTTGCTAAGATGCGTGCATCTAAAAAAATTCTGCCGGTGCTGCTGCGGGGAGAAAATTTTACTTTTTCATGAGCGCCTAATAAAAATTGCTCCCGAAGGCGAATTAAATAAGTATGCCCTGTTTGGAGCATAACTCCATTAGAAAGATCAAGTGCGTGTTTTTGTCGCGCGGGAATATCCTTTACTAAGGAGGCGATAGTGTTATCTGGCTCTGGGCTAAGGATACCTGCGATATCGCTATTAAGTGCGTAGCCTTCGCCGCTAAGAGTGGGTTCGAAAGAGGCTGGTTGAAATGATGATTTATCTGGACTATCGTGAGTTTCAGTGACAATTTTCTTTTCAAGAAATCGTGCTCGCAGTTCATGATCAACCAAACATCGTCCACGTTCATCCATAGTATCTAAAAGCAAGAATTTATTTATATGTGTTTCTTATTCAAGAGAAGTAGTGAAGAAAAGAGATTGGAGTTAACTTTATAAATCATCTCCAAGGTTGTTCTTGTTGAGCTCTCATCGTCTAGTGGTCAAGGACGAAGGCTTTTCGAGCCTTAAACCCGGGTTCAAATCCCGGTGAGAGCGTCCCTATTCTCAAGAGAAAACATTAAATAACAAACAACAAGCAAAAAACAGATGATACGAGCAGGAATTCTCGAAACAGGTTATTGTGTGGGCAAAAGAAGAGTCACAAACGCGGACTTTGAAGGAAAAACACTGTATGAACATAATGAGTTTGGAGAAAGAACCGGTAAAACTATTGTAACAAGTGATGTATGGATGTTTCCTAAATCAGGTATTAAAGAAAGACGATATGCTGAGCCACACCAACAACCCGCGGACCTAGGAGAAATAGCGATGCTCAGAGCATTACGGCGAGCGAACAAAACTCCAGAAGATCTAGAAGGAATTATTGTTGCTACAGTGACTGATCCGCAAGGATTTCCTTCATGTGCGCAAAAGATAAGAGAAAAAATTGGTGCGAAAAACGCGAGAGATTGTTTTGATGTCGCCGCGGCTTGTGCGGGATTCCCATTAGCGCTCACCGATGGCGCTCTAAGAGTTATGAATCCACAATTTTATACGAATGTAGGATCAAGAATATATGCCATTGTTGGAGTAGAAAAGCTAACAGGAATGTTAGACTTTGAAGATCCAGATCAGAACGACTTCTTATTTGGCGACGGTGCTGGAGCGGTAATCATAGGTCCAAGCGACGATCAAAATCGTGGTATAATGGCGACATATGCCGATACAAAAACTGAAGACAATTGTATTACGCTAATAAGTAGGGATCCTCGAAGGATGCTACGAATGAGAGATGGAAAAAAAGTTATGAGAGTCGCGGTAAGAGGTTTAGTTGACGCGTATCAAGCGCTCATTGAAAAAACAGGCTGGAAAAAAGAAGAGATTATCTTAGTGCCACATCAAGCAAACGACCGCATCATAGAAGAAGGAAGAGAAAAATTAGAATTAAAAAAAGAGCAGATTATAAATACAATACGCAAATATGGTAATTCCTCATCAGCGTCCATGCCTATTGCGCTTGCCGTCGGATATAGAAAAAGAATTATTAAACCAGGAACAAAAGTGATGGTAATCGGATTTGGTGGAAGTATGGGTATTTATGGTGTTGCTTACGTAGCGTAAAGCAATACATTTATTAATCTCACAGCGATCGTCTTCCATAAAGAGGTGTAAACGTTGCTCCATCGCGATAAAAGCCATCAGTTTCTCAAGAAAAAAGTTTGTCTCAATAGAAATCTCGGTCTCGGGCAGACAACCATCTCTGGTGTAGGCATTATTATTGGTGCTGGTATTTACGCCTTAATTGGTCTCGGTACAGCGACCGCAGGCAACGCTTTATGGTTAGCGTTCGTCATAGGAGCGGTCATTGCTCTACTCACCGGTTTAAGTTATGGTGAATTAGCTTCGATGTTCGCTCGTGACGCGGAAGAATATGATTACACAAAACATGCTTTCGGAAAAAAAATAGCTTTGATCATCGGTTGTATGCTTATTCTCACAGCAGTCGTTGCCGTTGCTACAGTTGCTTTAAGTTTCGCGCAATATCTCCACAGTCTTACTAACATGCCTGTCATCATGACTGCGATTATTCTCGTCATCGGAGTTGCTTCCATAGATTATTGTGGCATCCGACAATCATGTAAAGTAAACACCATTCTCACAATTTTAGGCGTTGGTGGTTTAGTGATGATTATTGCCGCAGGCTTCAAAAACATTCACACGATCAACTTATTAGAAATGCCCCAAGGTCTCACTGGAGTCTTAAGCGCGTCTGCGTTAATGTTCTTTGCCTACATGGGATTTGAAAACGTAGCTCGTCTCACGGAAGAAACAAAAAATCCAAAGAAAACTATTCCAAGAGCTATGATTTTATCTGTCCTCATCTCATCAGTAGTCTACATTCTTGTTGCTCTCAGTGTAGTCGCTATCGTGCCTTGGCAGCAGTTAGCGACAGCAGAAGCTCCAATGGCCTTGGTCGCGGAAACATTATGGGGCAAAGGAGCTTTCATTGTCTTAGCGTTGATCGCGCTCATCTCGACAGCAGGCACAGCGTTGATGGAAATCGTCACTTCTTCTCGCTTCGTCTATGGCATGGCGGGAGAAAAAGCGTTGCCAAAAATCTTTGGACAGATTGATGAAAAAACATGTACTCCTTATCGAGCTATTGAATTATTATTAGTCTTAAGTATCCTCTTCATTTTTTTCAAAGATTTAGAGTTAGTCGCCAGCATCGCGACAACAACTTTATTCACCACATTTATTGTGATCAATCTCGCGGTCATTGTTTTAAGATATAAATCTCCGAACATGCGTCGAGTGTTCAAAGTCCCGGGAAGTATTTTTGGTATTCCAATCATTCCGTTATTTGGTGCGCTAACGTCTGCTGGATTATTGTATTTTAGTATACAGAACGTGCTCAAGGCGTTAGGGTAAATCGAAATCACCATAGAAAAGAGTCAAAAGATACCTTTTTAAATCTCAAGAGATGTTAGTCAGCTAAAGAGGTGATCGTATGCCAGCGGCTAAAAAAACAGCTCCAAAAGCTAAACAAGAAGAAGCAATTCTCTATGATTTCTACGGTACAGAATGTCCACACTGTATAGAGATGGATCCCTTAATTGAACGTTTACAAAAAGAAGAAAAAGTCAAAGTTACTAAGCTAGAAGTCTGGCATAATTCGCAAAATCAAAAAATATTCGAGCAGTTAGACAATGGTAAATGTGGTGGTGTCCCATTCTTCTACAATACAAAAACAAAAAAATATCTCTGTGGCAGTTGTGATTATGCGACATTCAAGAAGTGGGCATTAGGAAAGTAAGGAGTAGAGAAAAAAGAGGATGATTGAGCACTTTAATCCACTAGAAGGAAAGTTTCTGCAGATCTTAGATAAAGACGGTGCTATTGATAAACTCCTAGAACCAAAACTCTCGTCAGCAGATCTCAAAAAAATCTATGAGACTATGGTCTTAACCAGAATGGCAGACACTAAAGCATTAGCTTTACAACGGTCTGGTCGCATGGGAACATTCGCGCAAGTCCTCGGTCAAGAAGCGCAAGTTGCTGTGGGTTTGGCAATGCAAAAACAAGATTGGTTCTTTCCCTCATTTCGTGAATTAGGAATTTTACTCGCGCGTGGTTCTCCACTAGAAGGATTTTATCTCACATTCATGGGATGTGAAGAAGGCAATAGATCTCCAAAAGACATTAACAATTTTCCTGTTTCAGTTCCAGTAGGTTCACAAACGTTGCATGGAGTCGGTGTGGCGATGGCGGCAAAAATAAAAGGAGATAAAGTAGTCACAGTCGCGGCATTAGGTGATGGTGGAACATCAGAAGGAGATTTTCACGAAGCCATGAACTTCGCTGGAGTCTTCAAAGCGCCTTGTGTGTTATTCTGTCAAAATAATCAATGGGCAATATCTACTCCACGAACTATCCAGACTGCAAGTAGAACAATCGCACAAAAAGCTAACGCTTATGGGTTTCAAGGAATTCAAGTAGATGGTAATGATGCTCTAGCAATTTACGCGGCCACAAAAGAAGCGGTTGAGCATGCACGACAAGGAAAAGGTCCAACATTAATCGAATCACTTACCTATCGAATTGGCCCACACACCACAGCGGATGATCCAACACTCTATCGATCAGAAAAAGAAGTCAAATATTGGCAAGAACGTGATCCCATCAAGCGCTTCAAAATCTATTTACAGAAAAAAGGCATCTGGAACAAAAAATATGAAGAAGATTTAATAAAAAAATGCACAAAACAAATAGAAGAGGCGGTCGCGAAAGCGGAAAAAATTGCTAAAGCGACAAAACCAGAAGACATGTTCAAATATATGTATGAGAAAATGACACCAGAGCTCAAAGAGCAATTCGAATATCTCCAAGAAAATCTAGGGGCGAAGGAGGAATGAGTTTGGAACAGCGTGTTGCTTATTGGGTTGATGCAGGAATAACTAAATATACTGATATGTATACAATTCAACAAAGAGTAGCAGCCTTGAGAGAAGCAGGAGCAGTTGGTGATGTTATTATAGCTACACAACATCTTCCAGAAGTAAATTTTGGAAGCAGTAAAAAAGATAATGAATTTAGTGAAACACTCTTAAGTGAAACCTACAGGGCAAAAGGAGTTGGTTATACAAGAGCAGATATTATAGAAACATTAAAAGCCCAAGGTATTGATTTTTCTGAAACAGCTCGTGGTGGGGGAGCAACAGTGCTAGCACCAGGTCAATTGGTATTCTACCCTATAGTAGATCATAAGTTATTAACAAGTGGGTCAACAGACGTAACACATTATAAAAGATTACTCGATCAAATTCTCTACAATGTAATTCAACAATGGAATGTACCTAATCTAGAAATTGCAAATGGTCCAATACAAACAACAAAAGGTGAAAGAGAAAGACGTGATGTATGGACAACGATCGATGGACATAGCTACAAAATCGGTTCAAAAGGAATACAACTAGGAAATAAGGCAGCACAGGGTGGTTTTGTTATTTATGCTCACCAAGAAGGTGTTGAACCTTTCAAACATATACATGCATGTGGTTATCGTCCAGAAGAAGTAGGAGTTATTTCAATTGAACAAGCAACAGGAAAAAAACCAAATGCAAAACAAATAGTAGAAAGAACAAAACAAGAACTTATGAAAATATTTGGATATCAAAAAATGATTCCTATTCATCTAGATCAAATCGCGAGAAGTGAGGAATTCCATGTCCCAGCTTAACATTGTCGAAGCGATCAATCTCGCTTTGCATCAGGAAATGAAAAGAGACAAGTCAGTCGTAGTGTTGGGTGAAGATGTTGGTCACGAAGGTGGAGTGTTCAGAGTCACAACGGGGTTGCAAAAAAAATATGGAGCAGCAAGAGTTATGGATACGCCATTGGCAGAATCAGGAATTGTAGGTACATCGATAGGTATGGCCGCATACGGATTAAAACCAGTTGCAGAAATTCAGTTCGATGGTTTCGTCTATCCAGCATTCAATCAATTAATTTCACACGCTGCACGTATTCGTAACCGCTCACGCGGAAGATTTTCTTGTCCTATGGTGTTGCGTGTTCCCTATGGTGGAGGCATTCGCGCGTTAGAACATCACTCAGAAAGTATGGAAGCGCTCTATGCGCATGTCCCTGGATTAAAAGTAGTCATTCCTTCTTCCCCCAGTGAAGCGAAAGGATTGCTCATCGCGGCCATCCGTGATCCAGATCCAGTTATTTTCTTCGAGCCAAAAAGAATTTATCGAGCTATCAAAGAAGACGTCTCAGAAAAAGAATATGTCATCCCTCTAGGCAAAGCAAAAATACTTCAAGAAGGAAATGATGTCACTTTAATCGCTTGGGGTTCTATGATAAGAGAATGTCAGCGTGCGGCGGATAAAATAAAAGAAAAAAATATTTCTTGTGAAATTATAGATGTGAGAACTATTTGTCCATTAGACTCAGAAACTATTCTAGCGTCAGTCAAAAAAACTGGTCGTTGTATTATTGTCCATGAAGCGCCTCGCTCAGGTGGTTGGGGAGCGGAAATCGCGGCGCGTATCCAGGAAAAAGATATGCTTAATCTCAAAGCGCCTATCCAACGAGTCACTGGTTTCGACACAGTCTTCCCTTATTATCAAAATGAAAACAATTATCTACCCAATCCCGAGCGTATTTGCAAAGCCATTGATGAGGTGATGACATTCTAATGGACTTCAAATTCCCAGACGTCGGAGAGGGCATTACAGAAGGAGAGATTGTAGAGTGGCTAGTCAAAGAAGGAGAAGTCATTAAGCAGGATCAAGTCGTCGCTAAAGTAGAAACAGATAAAGCGGTCGTTGATATTCCTTCACCAGTCGCTGGAAAAGTCGCGAAAATTCTCGTCCCAAAGGGAAAAGTAGTCAAAGTAGGTCAAGTCATGATTGTTATTGATGAAAAAGGAAAAGCATCCAGTACAAAAACAACAGTAAAAACAAAAAAAGAAACAAAAACAGAAAAAAAATTCAAATCTGTCGGAGTCGTCGGAGAATTAGAAGAAGCTGAAGACATTCCAACACCAACCTTTACACAAAAAACAGAAGTGCGAAATACAGAACACGAAGATATTCTCGCAATGCCAGCAATCCGTAAACTCGCAAAAGAACTAGGTGTTGATGTATCAGAGGTCAAAGGCTCTGGAGCGCATGGACAGGTCACAGAAGACGATGTAAATAACGCAGCGCCAACAGAAAAGAAAATAGTGACGCGTTCAGACATTAAAGTCGTCAAGAAATATGACTTCTATGGCTATGTCGAACACATTCCGCTACACGGCTTAAGAAAAACAATCGCGAATAACATGATTAAATCACAGTTATCAACAGCTTTGGTCACGCACATGGACGAATGCGACGTCACGCATTTGGTAGAAATTCGAGAGAAAGAAAAAGACAAGTGCGAAAAAGAAGGTGTCCATTTGACATATCTTCCATTCATTGTCAAGGCACTCATACCTGCGTTAGAAAAACATTCGTTACTCAATGCGACAATAGACGACATCAACCAGGAAATTATTCTCAAAAAATACTATAACATAGGAATAGCGGTAGACACCGACGAAGGATTAATTGTTCCCGTCGTAAAGAATGTCAGAGAGAAAAAGCTCATCGATATCGCGCGTGAAATTACTACTTTGGCAACTACAGCAAGAAACAGAACCATAGATCTAGCAGACATGAAAGGTGGCACTTTTACCATCACCAATATCGGCAGTCTTGGAGGCACTTACGCAACACCCATTATCAATTATCCCGAAGTAGCTAATCTTGGTCTAGGAAAAATCCAAGAGAGACCTGTCGTGTACAAAGGAAAAATAGAAGTCAGACATATGTTAACTTTATCCTTGTCTTTCGATCACAGGATTATTGATGGCGCTGAAGCTGCTCGCTTCTTGAACGATGTCATGATTCATCTAGAAGATCCTGATTTATTTTTAATAGAATAAAAGTTAAATAGGAATGGCAAGATAAGCAAGTGGACCTTGATAAGCGGCAACTTTAGGGATGGTAGTGATGAGTGAAGGAAGTTCTCCTCCATAAATCTTAACTAAAGGCTTGTTATGCTCCCCCCTAATTTGAAAAGCATTACAAGGATCTTGAGAGGTAGCCATGCTTTCTTGTAAAACAGCGAGAATTTGATCTAAATCTTTTTTAGGAAAAATACTGGAAGGTCCGGGAGTTTCAAAACCAAAAGGAACTGGTGTGCGGAAGAGTTGAAATTGTGGACTTTCCGTGCGTGCTGCTACGACTAAAATATTTTTAGGCAATACAGAAAGAAGAGAGTAAATTTGATTGATATAAGTTTCCTGTCTAATGATCTGAATATCTTGCAGATAAGTTGGGGAAATAAAGTGTTCCACAGTCTATATACTCTAGAATATGCTTTATAAGTTTAACGTTTTTACACGCCAAGAAGTTCTCGTACTTCTTCTGTTGGTTTCCAAGGAGGATTAAAAGTGATATCAACTTTAACCGTTGTTACGCCTTTTAATTCTTTAACACGCTTTTCTACATCCGCAATCATCATCGGACCAAAGGGGCACATAGGTGAAGTCAATGTCATGCGAATAATAATTTTTGTTTTCTCAATAGTAATCGTGTAAATTAATCCTAAAGTCCAGAGATCTAATCCTAATTCAGGGTCTTGTACTTTTTTCAGTTGCTGGATAACTTGTTGTTCTGTAGGCATAGTAACCAACTAGGAAAAGAACTTAATAAAGCTTGTGAGTGACAATCTTGAGGAGGACAGCTGGTCACTAAAACGCGAGTGGAAAAGTACACCTCTTTTTCCCCGCAGAATAATGATGGGTTACAGATGGTCCTCCCTCAAGGATTGAGTAGAAAAGTTATAAGAAATGTTAGTTATAGAACCTAAACTCATGAAGAAAGTAAGGGAGAACTGATATATAAACCTAACGTTGCGTGAGCAGCCAAATATATATAGGAGAACTGCGTCAGAAAAAACATGAGCGTCAGTCTCTGCATGATTGTCCGTGACGAAGAGTGGTACATAGAGAAAACATTGCAGTCCGTCAAAGAATTAGTAGATGAAATCATTATTGTGGACGCGGGATCCGTGGACAGAACAATCCCGATAGCGAAAAAATATACAAAAAATGTCTTCTCCTACAAATGGGACAATAATTTCAGTAACGCGCGCAATTTTTCTTTATCCAAGGCGACCAAAGAATGGATTCTGGTGCTGGACGCTGATGAAACACTCAGCAAAGATGATCATGAGCTTATCAAAGAGCTAACAAAAAACAAGCGGTACGATGCTTACACATTCATTCAGGTAAGCTACACCAACGACCAAAAGCTGCTCGGCTTCCAGATGGCGCGGCAACGAATAGCGGAAACAAAAGAGTTCTTAGGGTTCATCAGTTGTAACATTATTCGTCTCTTCAGAAACAAAAGAGGCGTACAATTCGCTAATCCTGTCCACGAGTCTGTTGACGCCAGCATCAAAGACAAAGAAAAGATCATGCGGACGATGATTCCTATCCACCATTACCAGTTTGAAAAAGGAGAGCGTGTCCACAAGGCAAAGCAGCTCCAATATTTAAAAATCTACGAAGACAAGATCGATGAGTTTGAAAATAAAGCGAAAGTATACAGGGACATGGCAATCATTCACTATAATTTCAAGGAAGATTATCCAAAAGCTATTCAATTCTACAAAAAATCTTTGCTCTTGAATCCAAATAACATCAAAACATACATCGGACTAGCGGTCGCTTATATAAAAAACAAACAAGTAGAGGAAGCAGCACAGGTCATTAGAGAAGCAGAAAAAATCAATCCGCAAAACTCAGAAGTCCTCAAAATCAAGCAGTATGTGCAACGGGTAAAAGAACTCATAAAATAAAGAACAAGCGAAAAGAGTTAGTGCAAGACTTAAATAAATAATTTATTCAACTCTAGTGCACGCTAAACATTTCTTCCAGAAGAATAAAGCTTTCACACCAGAAAAAACAACTATGCCATACACTATTTGTTTCAGCAGATTATCAGGAATAAAGTCAACAATGTTAAGATTATAAAAGCCATAAGCTCCCCAATTGAATGCCGCAAGTATCAAAATAAAGAGACAGATATTATCTAGCCAGCTCACCTCAGGCATATTAGGGAAAAACGCCATAGAGAAAAAAAGTCAAGCTTCCTTATAAGAGTTGCGATAGTGAAATGCAGTAGGACACCACAAGCTTTAAAAGAAGAAAGAATGAGCATCTAAAGCACATGAAACGCAGTTCTAGACGTTGGAAGAAAAAGAGGCAGATGCGCTGGAAATGGCAGCGAAAGAGAATCCGACGTGAGAAACGAAGACGTAAAGCTCAAGCTTCATAATTTTCTATTTTTTTATTTCCTTTTTTCAGAAAAATTTTATTTTTTGTAATGTTCTTTCAATATCTCAAGAATCACTACACAACCGCAAAAGAATCACAAAAAAGCGATAGCTTTATAAATCAGTTTTTGACTCAAACACCTACCATGCATGAAGAATAAGTACTGAAAACAATTCACTATTCTTCTCAATGTTTTTTAACGCTCAAAACAAGATGCTCGGAGCGATGATGAGCATGTTGGACATGAGTACGTACCAACGTATGATGGATGACACGTCGAATAGTGCGATATAATTTTTTTTATCCCAAATATACAATGATGTTGAAAGTCTTTAGCGGTCAAAATAGAATTCCCGTTGATCCTGCGGGAGGTCGCTGCTAGTGGAGTTCCACTCAAGGCATGCAAGTCATAGGCTCGCAAGAGTACTGGCACAAGGCTCAGTAACACGTCGATAATCTGCCTTACGGTCTGGGATATCCTCGGGAAACTGAGGTTAAACCCGGATAAGAGATAGGCACTGGAAGGTCCTTTCTCGTAAAAGTAATGCCGTAAGATGAGTCGGTGGCTGATTAGGCTGTTGGCGAGGTAACGGCTCACCAAACCTAAGATCAGTAGGGGGGATGGAAGTCCTAGCCCCGAGAAGGGCACTGAGATAAGGGCCCTAGCCCTAAGGGGTGCAGCAGCCGGGAAACCTTTGCAATGCACGAAAGTGTGACAAGGGAACTCCACGTGCATATCATCACTTGATGGTACGCTTTTGTTAAGTGTAAGAAGCTTAGCGAATAAGTGGTGGGCAATACCGGTGCCAGCCGCCGCGGTAATCCCGGAGCCACAAGTGGGGACCAGTTCTATTGGGTCTAAAGCGTCCGTAGTCGGTCGTGATAGTTTCTTGTGAAATAGTTCTTCTTAACAGAACTGAGTGCAAGGAATACTTCACGACTTGAGACCGGGAGGGGACAGGAGTATGCCAAGGGGAGCGGTAAAATGCGATAATCCTTGGTAGACTACCAATAGCGAAGGCATCTGTCCAGAACGGGTCTGACGATCAGGGACGAAAGCTAGGGGAGCAAAAGGGATTAGATACCCCTGTAGTCCTAGCCGTAAACACTGCAAACTAAGTGTTACATATCCTTCGTGGGTATGTAGTGCTGGAGCGAAGGCGTTAAGTTTGCCACCTGGGGAGTACGGCCGCAAGACTGAAACTTTAAGGAATAGGCGGGGGCGCACTACAAGGAGTGACGCGTGCGGTTTAATTTAACTCTACACAGAAAACCTCACCAGGAGCGACGGCAGTATGAAGGTCAGTTTAAAGGTCTTACCTAACGAGCCGTGAGTTGTTGCATGGCGGCCGCCAGTTCGTGCCGCACGGTGTCTGGTTAAGTCCAGTAACGAACAAGACCTGCGTCCATATTTGCTAACGAGCCGTTTCGGTGATCGAGCACTATATGGGGACTGCCTGGGTAACCAGGAGGAAGGTGCAGGCAACGGTAGGTCTGTATGGCTCGAATCCTCTGGGCAACACGCGCGCGGCAATGGTAACGACAATGGGATGCAACTCCGAAAGGAGGAGCCAATCCTCGAAACGTTGCCCTAGTTCAGATTGAGGGCTGTAACTCGCCCTCATGACGCCGGAATTCCTAGTAATCGCTCGTCAACAGCGAGCGGTGAATATGTCCCTGTGCCTTGCACTCACTGCCCGTCAAGCCAATCGAGCAGGGTCCGAGTGAGGCGCAATCTTCGGGTTGCAACAAACTCGGGCTCAGTGAGAAGGGTTAAGTCGTCACAAGGTATCCGTAGGGGAACCTGCGGATGGATCACCTCCTATATTTTTTTATAATCAAAGCTATTCGACAGTCATCTATTTTTCATAATCATGGGCCCGTAGCTCAGCCTGGAATAGCAGTTCCAAGGAAATGCTATGGGCAATAGAGCACCTCCCTTGCAAACGAAAAAGAAAAGTCATGACAGGAGGGGGCCTCGGGTTCGAATCCCGACGGGTCCATTTAATGCTCTACTGAAAAATATCACACATCACGATCATTCATCAAGAATGATGATGCCACTCCTCAGGATGATCTCCTGTTGGGTCAAGCATTGCACGATCAATAGTGTAATGGTGCACAGGCCACATAATAAGTGACATACCCCGTGAGACGGATGACATGGCTCAAGAGTCGAAGAAGGGCGTGGCAAGCTACGATATGCCTCGGCGAAACGCATGCGGTTATTGAACCGAGGATACCTGAATCAGACTTCTGATCTCGCAAGAGATGATCCTAACGGATCGAGAACCCGGGGAACTGAAGCGTCTTAGTACCCGGAGGAAAAGAAATCAATCGAGATGCTGCGAGTAACAGCGAGCGAAAACAGCGAAAGGCAAACTGAATCTTGCCATGAAAGTGGTAAGAGATGTGGTGTGATAAGACTTTCTTTTATCCGTAATCATTGGTGTTGAACTGCTTTGGAAAAAGCGACGATACAGGGTGACAGTCCCGTAAACAACTGATGATCGGAGTGAAAGTATCTTGAGTAGGACTCATCGGAAATTGGGTCCGAATTTGGGAGGCATCAACTTCCAACCTTAAACACAGCTTGAGTCCGATAGCGGATAATGTACCGCGAGGGAACGTTGAAAAGAACCCGTAACAGGGAGTTCAAAGATTCTGAAGTCTCATGGGTATAGAGTGATACTGCTCGAAAGAGTTGTATCGTACGTTTTGAATAACGGGCCAGGGAGTTTGTTTGAGTGGCGAGGGTAAGTTGTTAATCGACGAACCCGAAGGGAAACCAAGAAATCGCACGCGAGGAGGATTCCGATATGAAAATGTCGAAAGTCACTGAGACATGACCCGAAACCAATCGATCTAACCAATGGCAGGATGAAGCGGCGTTGATACGCCGTGGAGGTCCGAGGCGGTACTACATGCATGTGTTCGTTTGACCATAGGTTAGGGGTGAAAAGCCAATCGAGATTGGTGATAGCTGGTTCTTACCGAAATCGGCCGTAGTCGAGTCTGAATGGAGATAGTACGGGAGGTAGAGCTACGGATCTGAAAGCCTGGGGGAGAAATCCCTCACTTTCTTGTCCAACTCCCAATATCCGTACGTCGTAGAAGTTCGGAAACAGGCGTGCTGGGGTAAACTTGTACGTCTATAGGGGAACAACCCCATCTCGTGTTAAGGTCCCAAAGAATGTGTTAAGTGCTATAGGGTGAAAGGTGTGTATCACCTAAGACAGAAGGGAGGTATGCTTAGAAGCAGCAATCCTTTAAAGAAAGCGTAATAGCTCACCTTTCAAGGTAGATATGCCCTGAAAATGGACGGGGCTAAATGCATCACCGATACACGAGACCTGCTTCCGGGTGGAGGCAGTGTGGTAGGTAAGCGTTCTGTCTGGGTAGAAGCCAAGCCGTGAGGCTAGGTGGACCGGATAGAAATGAGAATCCTGGTGGTAGTAAGATCGATATAGTGTGAGAACCACTAATACCGAAAGGGCTAGGGTTTCTCAGCAATGACAATCAACTGAGAGGTAGTCAGACCTAACTCATATCCTAATGGAGAATGGGGAGAGGGAAAACGGTTAATATTCCGTTACTTGTTCTGTACGTGCGGCGACGCAAGGCGCGTTGCTGACGCTTCCGGCTAGACTGACACGCACCGTCGTGTGTGTGAATTCGCATACAGGAGAGGAGTATCGTAATGATGAGATCCTCCTGAAAGCGGAGACCAGGTATCTTTTAGGTACTTCAGTTTATGCCAGGAGCCCGTGAAAATGCAATGCGCAAGGATCAGAACAAACTGTACCAACAACCGGCACTGGTGTCCCTAGGTGAGAAGCCTCAGGTATACAGGAATAAACTTTGTTAGGGAAATCGGCAAATTAGCTCCGTGCCTTCGGCATAAGGAGTCCCTGAGCTTGTAATCGTATGGTTGCAAGTGCAGGGTTGTATTACAAAAGGGGCCCGACTGTTTAACAAAAACGTAACGTCTCGCAAGTCCGAAAGGATGTGTATGGGACGTGACGTCTGCCCAATGCTAGTATCTCAAACCTCTGTTCAAGGAGGCTAAGGACTAGTGAATGGCGGGAATAACTATAATTCTCTTAAGGTGGATTACACTGCCTTAGTAAAATCGGGCTATATGCTGGAACATCTGAGTATCCCACACTACGAGTACACTTCTCAAAGACCTCTAAAAGGTTTATAAAGAAAGTATTCGTGAAAATGTGATGGGTGCAGACAATCAGCAGGAAAGACTTGATACACAATGGATAGTCGGTTTCGTCGATGGCGAAGGATGTTTTTACGTAGGTATTAATTATCCAAGAGGCTATCGACAAATTTTACCAGAGTTTAGAATTGTCCAACATCAGAAAGATGAAGCGTTGCTTTACAGAATCAAAAATTTCTTTGGTTGTGGATCCGTGACAAGAAATCATGGAGACCGAAAAGAAATACGCGTTCGTGGGAAAGAAAATCTTACGAAGGTTGTAAATTTTTTTGAACAATATCCGTTACAAACAAGAAAGAAAAAAGATTTTGAAAAGTTTGCTGAGATTATTCTTATAATAAATGAGAATAAACATACAACTGATAAAGGATTTAAAAGAATTCTAAAACTGAAAAGTAAAATGAATCGACAAATTAATGTTGTCAAGAATCCTCAGAGACTATATGCCAGACATCACGTGAAGTGATGAAGATAGAGTCCGACCTTATCAGCGATGATAAGACCTCATCAGAAATGGTGAGACGCCAAGAAAAACTTGGTCAGTAGCTTTGACAGTTAAAGCGAAGTAACAGATGTGAGCGAAATACCTTGTCGTTTGAATGACGACGCGCATGAATGGCGTAACGAGGTTCCTACTGTCCCAACAAAGAGTCCTCCGAACTCGCTCTGATGGTGTGAAGGCCATCGATGTCCAGTGGGAAGCGAAGACCCCGTAGAACTTTACTGTAGCTTGTCGTTGCGAGGTAAAGATTCGTATGTAGCGTAGGTGGTAGTCGTTTGATGTTCAGCTCGTCAGGGCTGATCTAGACACCAATGAAACACCACTTTCGAATTTTTGCCTTGCTTATTTCCGAAAGGGAAGACAGCGGCTGGCGGACAGTTTGGCTGGGGCGGCACCCTGCTGAAAAGATATCAGTAGGGCCCAAAGGTAAGCTCATCAGGTTTAGAAATCCTGAGTGGAGCGCAAGAGCAAAAGCTTGCCTGACTGTATTTCAACCACTACGAAATGCAGAGACGAAAGTCTGGTCTAGCGAACCCCTATGTCCTTCTTGGTGAGGGCTAGGTATGACAGAAAAGCTATCTCGGGCATAACTGAGTCGTAGCGCCTAAGAGCTCGAATCGACGGCGCTGTTTGCTACTTCGATGTCGGCTCATCGCATCCTGGGCGTGCACAAGCGCCCAAGGGTACGGGTGTTCACCGGTTAAAGCGGTTCGTGAGCTGGGTTAAGAACGTCGTGAGACAGTTTGTATGATATCTACTGGACATGTTTACGATCTGAGAGGAAGGATCATTTAGTACGAGAGGAACAATGGTTCGGTGCCTCTGGTACATCGGTTGTCCGACAGGGCAGGCCGAGCAGCTACGCACTAGGGGATAAGTCCTGAAAGCATCTAAGGACGAAACCCTCCTTGAAAAGAGATCTAGAGCACCCATAGAACATGGGGTTGATAGGGTTGGGGTGTAAGTATCAAGGTAACGAGATATTCAGCCTGCGACTACTAATAGCTCGAATTTAACTTATCTATGTGGCCAGCACTATTCATTATTTTTTTATTATTTACTGTTTTATGTCATTCTCTTTTTTATGTAAAATTTTTGAGTAAAAACACGTCCAATAGGATTATAAATGGATCAAAAGTGTTCAATACCATGCAAACAACAGATGTGCGAGTACAACCAAAAACAAGAACAGATGTTCCCTATAAGAGAACTTTGCTGGTGCATTTGCATGAAGACAAGAGAAAAGATCATGATGGGCTAGCAATTTTAGAGATATTAGTAGCTGTTCATGGTAGACCTATAACGCTCGCGTTTGGCGAAGAAAATGTAAGAAATTGGCAAAGTAGCGGTGACGCAAAGACAAATTTCTATAAAAGAGTCAAAGACTTAACAGAGCGTGATGAAGTGGAGATCGCGTGGCGAAGAAGCCAGTCATTAGACATAGAGGCAAGAACAGAATACGATATGATAGCAAGACATTTCAAAAAGCCAGTGGCTTATTGTCCAGTCGAAAGAAACGATAAGAAAGAGGAAAGTGAAAAAGGAATAGTGCTACAATGTGAAATCCCAAGAATTATTATTCCACGAGTATGGAGTACACCTCCGTACAGAAGAAATGGAAGTCAAATCGAAGTTATCGCTGTTGCGCCTTTGCACAGAACAGGTTTTGGACCACATAGGTTTATACATGCAGATCAAATACCCGCCTATGCAGACGAAGTAGAAGAACATTGTGAAAAAGGATTAAAAGCATTATCAGCTGTAGAAAGGGAAATATGGGCGCCTGGAAGATTAGCAAATCGAGGCAGAATAGCAGTCAATGAAATCACGTATAAATTATGGCAAGTGTATAATGCTATGGATAAATAATCTTAAGTAAGTCGTTCTAAGGCGATTTCAGCTGACTCAGCGATGTCTTTATTTTTATGTGTGAGATATTTTGTAATGAAAGGAATAAACGTTTGGTCTCCCAAAGTTCCTAAAGCGAGTAAAGCTTCATGCACAACAAAAACATGCTGGTCTGTTTGTATAGCTTGTATCAGATAGGAAGCGGCCTTGTCAGGATGTCCAGTCTCTCCTAAAGAAAAGGCGCATTCATGGCGTACAATAGGTGAAGGATCACTCAAAAGTGCTTTCCCCAACACAGCAACTGTAACATCATCAGCATTGTTTTCTAGTTGAAAAGCTGCTTGTATTCTCTCTTCTTTCCTTGCTTTTGGATCTAAAATAATCCGCTCATAATCTTTGTTCATGAGAAAAACAAAAAAAGAGATGGTTTTTATAGCTTTCGTTCAAATTTTCATCATAACTTTACCATCTTTGAACACTCTAATAGTGCCAGTCGAAGAAACCACAACAGCGATGCTATCCGTATGCTTGGTAATGGCCGCGCAATTCAAATGTTTCGTCCCAAATCCAGGAAGATCAATCCCTTCTGTCGGAACATCCAGATAAGCGCAGCTGGTAATAATGCTGCCATCATTGTCCAGGATATACACGCCATCAAGTTGGGCGAATTCTTTCACAGTCTCACGAATAGTAGGATCAGTAATCTTGATTTTGCTTTCCATATAGCCTAAGAAGGGATTTAACACGAGTTGCTTCACGTATTTCAAGACCTCATTTTTATTGCCAATGACGAATGCGGTGCCAACTGTCTTGCCTTCACGTCCCTCAGTGGCGATTTCTGTGGCGAGATCTATGACGGTTTCCAAAACTTCAGAAGGAACATTCTCAGAGAGATGATGCCGGGAAATGCCAACTAAGACATGATCAATGTCAAACACAAAACTCACGCCCTTATAGCCAATACCTACACTTTCATCAACCACACACAACACTTTATCGCCTTTGTCCAGGAATTTTTTCTTGATGCCTTGGTAAAGGAGGTCTTTCAGCATGCGCAAGGAGCCATAAGGCATTTTCTTGATCTCTGTACGAAATGATTCTCTATTATAGCCAATGTCAGAACGATCAAAGATATTGACTTCAACATCCAGATATCTGTCTTCTGCGCCAGTCATCTCTGGTTGTTTTATTTGCGTGATGTAAACTAATTTGGTAGCTCGTAAATTAGTAAAAAACTCCAGAGTAGAGGGTTCAACAAACGTCGCTATATCTTCCATAGACTAAAAAAGCGCTCATCATATAAAAGTGTTTTCTTTTTTGAGAGGTAAAAACACAAGAATATAAACTGGATGTTTAACTTATAGAAAATAATTATTCATCATCGTCAATCAAAAGTACCAATACTATAGGGACTATGTTCTCCTCTTTGTGGACAATAGCGATTTGATTCTGCATATATCGCTCTAAAAATTTGTCGCAAAGTACGATAATGTTCCTGAGCAATAACTACTTGTCTTCCATCTGGCGTAAGAACTTCTAATGCAATAGCCAATTTTTCTAGTTCAGAATCTATGTCTTTTTCTTCTACTTTCTTCACCTTTCTAAGCATATCAGTCAATAATCTGTAGGTTACCGTGGAGTCTAACCGAGTTATTCTGCTTAATCCTCTTATTTCTCTAACAACTTCCATGCCTGTTGAAAAGAAAGATTGTGCACTCTTCAATACATTTTTCGGAATCTCTTTTCCACTTCCATGAAGCAAGCCATCCAAGCTTGTACTCATAACAATAGCTAAATAGGAATTGCGTTTAAGAATATCTCTTCCATCAATAACTCTGGACATGATAAAAAACAATCAGTTAAAGTATATAATCTTTTTTATTCTAAAATCTAAGCTCAATCCACTCAACTTGTTTCCCTTCTATCAATTTTTTCACTTGTTTTTGTTTCTGGTTAAGCTGGCTTTTCCCAGTTTTGATTTCAATAAATTTAACACCATCATCATCAAAGCTAATTCCATCAATAGGCATGCCAATAAACACAAAATTCTCTCGTTGCGCTATTTTGCCAAAGGCGTCCATAAAAGGGACAAATTGCTCCCAATGCTGTCCATGCTTGACGTTAGAACTACGATAGGAAAACTGTACTTCCTTAAGTTGTTGCTGTAAAAGATGAAGACGACGATAGAGAAAGAAAATCAAGAGGAGGGAGAGCAAAAATAAAAAGAGCACCAAAGTAAAAAGAGTCATCCAGCAGGGAAACGAATGATTCTTTTAAAGGTTTCCAAGAGATCAGAGCAATATTTATAAACTACCAAAGTCCCTAAATCACTAGGTAGGGTGCGAGTCTTAGTCGGTCCATAAGGGCTGAGGAAAGTCCGTCCACCGGTATACTACGCGTATACGACAGGAGACCACTTCTTTAACCAGAAGTTCAGGAAACTGAAGGCGCAGTGCACAGAAATGACACGGCCGGTATGCAGTGATGATGTCGCAAGGACGCGAAGCCTTGGCTTCGTAAAAAATCGAAGTTTGAATGGATCCGCGAGGAATCCAGAGCTAACCGACGGAGCAAATGCGTATCGGAAACGATGAAACAGCGCGGCATGGTTGGTGCAAGTTTCACCAGAAACGCTAAGTCGAATGAGACACTGTTCGTCCGGCTCTAATCCCCCTGATCGGAGTACAGATCTGCAAAGCTCTGTTTCGGGAACAGACAAAAGGCGGCTTAACGCTCCCTACCTATCTTACTCACAATGGCACAAGACAACAGAATTTCATTACCATCGAGCGGCGGCGGATTAATGCGCTACTCTGAAGGAACCACCAGTCGTGTAAAAGTTTCTCCAGTAACCATGATGGTTATTATAGGAATTATTATTGTAATCGCGATTATTATTAACGTTGGCGGTTTCTGAAGTTTTTAATTAAATACTTTCTAACACTTTCATGTCAGGACTCAAGATCGTTACTTTATCTGTAGGAAATCGTAGTCCTCTATAAATCCGTTGCAAAAATTCTCGTCTAGCTTTGTCAAAATAAAAATCCATAAAGTCTTCTGGTCTGCTAAGCTTCAAGACTTTCCAGAAAAGAGAGTGCATGCTCGGATAGGGATATTTCGTGTAGATGATGCTGTTGCACACGTCTCCTGGAAAATCAACGCCTCGTGAGCATCTGGTAGAATAAAACACATCCAGCTTTTTCTCTTTAAACAAGTGGAGTAATTCTCCTTGCTTGTATTTCTCTTGCTGTTCCTCAAGTTTTTCTCTGCTCTGCACAGACGTCAAATGAAATTGTTCTTTCTCTTCTTCACTTGGGAGATCTTTGTAGCTGTTGACATGCACTAAGACAGGTTTTTCCGCGACATCCAGGCATTTTGCTAAAGCTCTCAAGTAGTCTTCTCTGGTCAATCGTCCATCTTCAAATTCTTTATATCTGAAATTTCTTTCCAATCGAGTAAATGTTTTTCTAGTGGTGCCCATGTCTTTCGTTTCCGCGGTGATAGTTTTGAATTCTTTTATGCCAAAAATATTCTCCAAGACTTTCCTGCTATGTAAAGTACCACTCATCAACACAAACACTTTGTTTTTCTCCAAAAATTCCTTGAACTTTTTCTCCAGATTGACATTGACTAATAACACACCACGATGATTTTTCCTGTCACGATAATAAGTGTAGTAGCTATCCTCTTGCAGATGTTCAAAATACTTCGCGATGAGGATATAGGGCTCTAATTCTTCATATTCGAGAATCTTGTCATGCTGCAAAAGGGTGTTCAATAATTCTCTTGCTTGCGAGTTTTTGAAAGGAAAGATCTTCTCTTGTTGTAAAAATGATTCAAAGGTGGTTGATCGTAAGAACTTTTGCGCTTGGTCATCAATATCCAATAATGCTTCTTTCGTCTCTTCATCTTTGCATTGTTGAATGAGCGGCATAATCTTCGTATGTAACAAGTCCAGATTAAACTTTTTTTCATTGCTGAAGTTATCTAAAAATTCATCACACTCGTCAATGATCTCCACTTGGGTGACAGGTTTTCTATCCATGGTCACTTCAATTTCATATTTTTTGCTGTTAAAAACTAAGACATCAGCGGTGATATAGCTCTGGAATTGCTCGTAATAAGTGCATCCGGGTTTTCGTTTAAAATAAGCGAATTGTCTATTCCTTAATCCCTCATAGTCGATTTGTTGCGCGTCTTTCAGTCCATAATCATTGCCAAACCAGTCTTTGTTCACCACTGGGCTCCAGAAAGGACAGGCTGCGGCGACAGAAACTCTTCTGATATGATCAATAGTCTCGAAGTCACTGGCGTCCACCATGGGATTCTCTTCCAGATATTTGTCCAAAAGTGGTAAATTTTCTTTTTTAATTTCTACAGTACAAGGAAGAAGAGGATTGTCTGCGGTAGAGTTAGAATCATAAAGACAGGCATGATTATTTCTGCCAGTTAAAACCATAATTTTAAGTTTCTCTCCTGTATCTTTTTTTAAAAATATTTTTTTAGTATAGTCATGTTCATATTGTTTCTGCAGATATTTGACTGGTACTACTATAGAGGCTTTTCCTAGTCTTCGTGCTAGCTCCAAACCAATCAGACTTTTCCCGCTGCCGCATTTGCCATGCACAAAAATAATTTTATGCCCGTCTTTGATAGCTTGTTCTATTTCGTCAACAACGCTTTCCTGTGTCTTGCTGTTCGAATAGGTTAAAGGTGGTAATGTATTGCCATCTGCAGAGTAGACGCCCCAAGTCATGAAGCAAAAAGCGATTTGTCTGCTTATAAAGATTATTCCCTCGTTTGAGAAAAGAATAAGACAAGAAGGAGCTAATCAAAAAATGCGTTCAACAACCTTCCCATTGAAGTCACGAATGCGGTATTTCTGTCCCTTGAACAAGGTGTAGACATTGTACTGCAAATAGCGATGATTGGCGCAGAAAGGTGCTTTTCCTATGAGCTCAAAGAGTTGCTTGCGATTGTAATGTTTGACAGATAATTCGCCAAGGTTCATGTCGTCGATGTCTTTGATGAAATACATGAAGTAAATGAAAAAGAAAAAATAAACTATGAACAAAAGAGCATAAATGTGGGACAGAGAAAGTGTTGCTAGGAAAAAGATCGTTAAAGTAATAATATTGATAGCCCAGTAAATCAAACGAACATTGCCTGTAAGAATCTTATGAGAATATAATTCCACTATTTCTCGATTAGTGGCAAAGTTAACCATAATGGAAGTGATCTGGCTGCGCAGATGATTGTCTGTATTTTGGCGGATAGTAAAATACTTTAGAGACTGGAAAAATCGATAAGCGACTTCTTGTGTTTTCCATGATTCTTTAAGTCGAGCCTCAATCTCCGTGATCAGGTACATATCAATAGCGTCAGTAATCGCGTGAAAAAAACGTTCTGGTGATAGTTTCGCTAGATTATAGAGAGAAACAAGATTTGCGTTGATGAAACTCAAATGCTCACGCACTTTCACATAACGATTCTCAATAAGTCGAAGGATGATGCCAATAAATAGGCTGTAGGTCAAGGTGACAGCCACTAAGAGAATAGAGAATGTATTGTCAAAAGTGACGTCCCTGTAGAAAAAGAAGAAGGCAACAAGAAGTAAAGGAATAAAAGCAAATAGGGAATATTTATGCGCGTTAGTCGATTCGTACATAGGGATAGCGCAGTCGTGAGTTAGCTTAAATAGATTTGCAAAAGAAAGATAACAAGAAAGATTTTTATAGGGAGAAGAAGGCAGCTACAAGATGTTTCCAGGCATGAATCCCAAGATGGTAAAAGAAGCCATGAAGAAAATGGGAATTAAACAAATAGAGATAGAGGCTACAGAAGTCATTATCAAGACTCCAGGAAAAGACCTTATCATCCGTAACCCACAAGTCGCAAAAGTCATTGCCATGGGTCAGGAAACCATCCAGATCACAGGTGATATTGAGGAAGTGGAAGCGCAGAAATTCTCAGAAGACGATGTGACTACAGTAGCACAGCAAGCCAAGGTTTCTAAGGAGAAAGCTCGTCAAGCCCTGGAAAAATCCAATGGTGATCTAGCGCAGGCAATTCTCGACCTCCAGCAGTAACACTTTTTCTTACAAATCTTTTTATAGTGGAGTCGCTTGAAAGAGCTATGGAAAAAGTTATTCTTCTCGTAAAAGAAGCGATCAAAGCGTTCAAGACCGCGGATCATCTAACCTATGTCACGTTTCCTTTATTGAATGATCAAAAGCTTTTCGCTACCATCGCGGAAAAGCTCAAGGAATCTTTGGACAAAGGGACACGCTCTCTCTTAGAGTATGACTATTTGTACAAGCGTATTCAATTTGTCCCCGCTGAATTCCAAACACGTCTTAGTTTATTCCAGCAGTATGCTCTCAAAAAGTATGGGTTTGATCCAAGGTGTTTACTTACCATGCGAGAAGTTGAAGAAATCGTCACGCGTCGCAGGGAAAGTCCCATAGAGTTCATTCGCAGGGATCGTTTAGTTATTGCTTCTTCAGATTATCGCTTGAAAACAGTGACTCTGGAAAAAATCAAGGAGCTTGTCCAGAATACCAAAACGTTTATAAGTAAGGTTAGTGAAATAATCCAAACCAGTGATCGACGACTTTTTGAGTGACCCTAAAGAAGAATTAAAAAGGGCTGACCATTCTATTTTTGTTACGTTAAAGTATACTAGAACAACAGACGTCATCAAAAACACCATTAAGCGCCTTATTTCCGCCTTTGAGTTGGCGACTCATCGCATGTTAATTACCTTGCAAAAGCACAAGAAAATCCCCGAAGTTCCTCCAACATCTCGTAAGCAGTCGGAAGAAATGCTCAAAGTGATGCCCAAGTGGAAGGACTATCTCAAGCTCTATGAGAAGTTGGTGAAGATTGACCAATCTCCCTACACAAAAAAGGAAGAATATCGTAAAAATGTCGCGCTCATCGCCCAAATAACGCCGGAAGTCAAAGAAGAAGTCAACATGGAGGCTCTGAAGCAGTTTTTCCAGAAGACGGTAGAATATGTGGAAATAACACAGATGGTCTGTAGTGAGCTAACGGCAATGGCGATGAAGAAAGAGTCAAGAGTAAAAAAGAAAAAGAAGTAATCCTCATGGAAATGTTCAAACCCTGCATGATTTGTAAAAAAAATATGGCTATAACATCCTGTAAAATGTGTGGGATACTCATTTGTAATGAACATACCAAAGGTGGTGTTTGCTTTGCTTGTTTTCCAGAAGCCCAAAGAGAACTAACCGAGAAAAAGAAAGAAGCGTTGGAAAAATAAGTTAGAAACGTTTAAATAGAATAGACATGCTAATTTTCTTATGGTGTTAGTAAGTGTTTCTTCTTCAAAAGGAGGCTCGGGAAAATCCACGACATCAATCAATCTAGGAGTTGCTCTCGCGCAATTGGGAAAAGACGTTACTGTCATTGACGCGAATCTTTCTACGCCGAATCTCAGTATGTATCTGGGTGCTCCTAATCTGCCAATCACACTACAACATGTCTTGCAAGGTCAAGCGCATATTCACGAAGCTACCTATCAGCATGCTTCTGGAGCAAAAATTATTCCAGCGTCCATTTCTATGCGCAATTTTGAGGATATTAACTTAATTGATCTCAAAGACCACTTGCCGCATATTAAGTCAGAATTTATTATTCTCGATGGAGCCGCGGGCATTGACGCGGAAGCGCAAGCTCCTATTCAAATGTCAGATCAGGTATTAGTTGTCGCCTCACCAGAATTGCCTTCTGTTGCTGACGCTCTGAAGACTGTTCGTATCGCCCAGCATCACGGCAAGCATGTTCGTGGTGTAGTCTTGACAAGAGCGGGTCATCATCTCGATTTGAAAATAAAAAACGTGGAAACAATTTTAGAGCATTCTGTCATTGGAGTTATTCCAGAAGATCATATGATTAAATCAGCGCTGGTAAAGCGAGAGCCTGTGCTCCATGTCTTTCCCAATGCTCCTTCCTCGATAGCGTACAAAAAATTAGGAGCCTACTTCGCGGGTCATCCAGAATTCTTCGCTGAAGACGAGATTCCAAAAGTGTATAGGGCGATGCGCTGGATGTTAGGATTACGATAAGAAATAAAAAGAAAAAAAGAAAAAGAGTTCTTATTTGTGCTTACAAAACAAGCCGTGAAGAAGAATGACGGCGCCTGCAAGAACAGCAATCCATTGTGAATAAGTGGTTTGCCAAAGACTAAAGACTACTACAATAAGTCCAATGATAGCTTCAAACATTTTAAGGTTGCATGTCATAGAATAACACCTCCATGAAAAAGACAAGAAGAGCAAGTAGATAAAGATTGCTATAGCAGCAAATGTTCAGAAGGAAACAAAATGTCATTTCTAAAAATAGAAAAGTCTAGTTTAAAGATATTATCTGAAAATTGTTCTTGTAATTCAGATAAAATAGTATAAAATTCTGTATACTCTCGTATCAAAAATTCGACTTCCAGCTTCCATGGTCCAATAATCTTGATAATATTCAGTGTGTATTTCTTTGTTTTCAGAAAGGCGAATATCTGTCTCTCAGCGTCAGTCGAGTAGTTCTTGACATAGATGAAAAGCTTGTATTTTTCATAGCCTAATAAATTGTAGTCAATAGTTGAGAAATAGAAAGAAATAATTTTTTTGTCGTTTAGTCTCTTTATCCTTTTGCTGACCGAATCAATGCTTAAATGCACTTTTCCTGCTAAGGTGACTAGGGTTGTTGTTGAGTCTTTATGAAGCTCTTGAAGTAAAAGCTTATCAGTCTCATCTAATGTTTCAAGATGATCTGATCTCCAAAAGGAATACTCTTGAAGATGTTTATCTTCATGAAGAAAATGGTTATTGAAAATAACCGCGTCTAACATTAAACAAAAGTGTTTTGAACTAATAATATCCCCAAATGCGGATAATAATGCGGTCTCAAAGTCATAATAATCCTTTCTACTCTTCGCAAAAATAGCAGTGCCAATATCCCAGTTGCCATAGGATTCAAAGATGGAAAAAACATGTTGTTGTTTTCCTAAAAATGCTACTAATGCTTTCTTTTGTTGGATCGTTGCGTTTAATTTTAAATAGAGCTTGTAAGAAGTATATCCTAAAACAGTATAATCTACAAAAATCCCATAGCCTTTGATGACACCTAATCGTTCTAATCTCTTAATCCTGTAGCGTATGCTGTCTTTAGACAGGTTGCAGTGTTGGGCTAATGTTTTCTCAAGAATTCTGGAATTATAGGCTACATGCTTTAAAATGATCCTGTCTGCCTTCGTTAATTTTATATCCATATTTTATCTTAATTAAGCCATATTTATAAATCTATCGTAAAAAAGCTAATTTTCTAGTAAAAGATTTCTTATAGTTAAGTAACTACTGTTAAGATATGAAAACGGTAACTACAAACAAAGGAGACAACAAACAATGACAACTACTAACCAAGAATTCAAAACATTTTATCATAAACTTAATCCTATATTTAATCCTACTAATGATATTCTAGAAACAGCTCTGCAAAATTGCCAAGATGAAGGCTTTAGAGTAGCATACATGCCAGATGTAGTAGACGCTCGTATAGCTGGAACAGCACCATGGAATCAAGGATTTAATACATTTAGCATCAAAGCAACAGGCAGAACCAAACAAGGCAACGCGGTCGTTGTCTATGCGCACATGCCTAACTGGTTAGCGAATCCAGCAAACATTCGGACAGCAAAAGCACAAGAGCTAATTCATGGTGCATCTCATTTTCCACAAGAAGAATTCCAAAGATTACTCGATGCTGAAGACAAGCAAAAGGTCTGGGTTGTTGACCATGAAGTATTAAGAAAATCAAAGTCAGGTAAAATTCCACTAACACAAGCTTTGGAACATCCACAAACTATTCCATTTTTAGGCGGACAAGAACGCGCAGAACGTTATTTACCAAAACACGCAAAAGCATACGACACAGAGACAATTGGTGTCTGGCATTCCGATGATCTCAATGATGACTCACCACTCGTGCGTTTGCTCTGTCTGGGCGTCAATAACTTCATCGGCCTCTATGGCGGCAGCTTCTTCGGCGACGAGGGCCAATTTGCTGGGGTACGTCACGCAAGCGCCGAAGGCGCGCAGCGCGAAAAATTGTAACAGCTACAACTACAGGGCCTAAGGGTAGCTACACTGTTTGTTTTAAAGGATGTCTTCAGAATGGAAGCCAGTTAGATAGTATGAATTGCAGATTTCTAGGAGTACCAAAATGAAAACAATTCATACCCAAGACATGAAAGTAGTCCCTTTTCGTCTGGAAGATATACAAAATCCTTTTCCCATTGAAGAATTAAGCCAAAGATTGCACGGTTATAGGGAAGAAGATAAATTGTACAACGGACATCTTACATTCGAAGGGAAACATGGTGAATGCATAAAAGCAATCTTCTATAAAAGACAAGGACAAACTTCACTTTATACAGTGCATTTTACAGCACATTTCGGTACAGAAAGAGATAAATGGCCGTCTTTAGCTGGATTTAGGTACATGGGGGCAGGACCACAAGAGCAATTAGGAAGTATAGTCGATAATACGCTTAGATATATAAGAGATGGAACAGAAAAAGGTAAGATGGTCTTCCTTCCAAGGAAAATAAAACTGACAAATCAACGTCTCTGTGTGCCTGAGGTAGATACATGGGGTGTATTTTTTTCTAACGATGTTGACAGACTTTGATCTAGTCGTTAAAGCAAAAAATATACAAAAAAATTATTTCTTATGTTTCGTACACTTAAGTGCGTGCGTGAGTAAAGCTAAACCAGCTATGACAACTATCCACTTAGAGTAAGTCATCTGAAAATAAGTAAAGATGATAACTAGTAGAGCTAGAATACCTTCAACAAGTTTACAGTTGCATCCCATGAGTCCACCTCCATACTTTAAAACCATGGTGAACTCCTACATAAGTCTTCCGTTTGCTCGGCTTTGCAAAAGTAAGTAAAAAGGTTTAAATAGTGTCAAAAGATCGTTAACCATACAATGACCCGAGTTGGTTGTCTTCATCATCGGTAATGAACTTTTTTCTAGTTTGACTTTCAACTTCGTGCTCAATAGTGGATGTGGTGTAGCCTGGTTTAACACGCAAGCCTGTGGCATAAGTGCAGACAGCTTGAGACCGCGAGTTCAAATCTCGCCTTCCACTCTTCCTAATCTTACGAGGTATAACTAATGGAAGAACTCAATAGAGCGAAAGGCACTCGAGACTTCCTGCCAGAAGAGAAAATCCTTCGGCAATCCGTAGAGAACACGATCAAAAACATGTTCGAACGCTACGGCTTTTCACCAGCGGAAACACCCATTCTAGAGCGCTTTGATGTCTTGTCTTCAAAATACGCTGGCGGTGATGAGATTCTCAAGGAGTCATTCAAGCTCAAAGATCAAGGTGACCGTGATTTAGGATTACGGTATGATCTCACTGTTCCTCTTGCTCGCGTCATTGCTATGAATCCAACGTTAAAAATGCCATTTCGAAGATACCAGATAGGTGTAGTCTTTCGTGATGGTCCATTAAAAGCGGGTCGTTATCGTGAGTTCACCCAATGTGATGTCGATGTGATCGGAGCTACATCCATCAAGCAGGACGCGGAAATAATTAATCTAGCTAGAGACGCCTTTAAAGCGATAAACATTAAAGCGAGAATAGAAGTGAACAATAGAAAAATTCTCGATGCGTTGATGGAAACAGCGCAAATTCCAGAAGAAAAAAGGATTACAGCAATACTATCTATCGATAAACTCAAAAAGCTAGGATTAGAGACAGTCAAAAAAGAATTGCAGCAGAAAGGAATTTTTACAGAGCCTATAGATAATCTTTGTAAATGGATTTCCATCAAAGGAACAAATGATCAAAAAATAAAAGAATTAAAAAAAATCCTGATCAACAAACAAGGTCTGCTAGAAATGGAAGAAGTACTATCCTATGCGCCGGAAGCGACCTTTGAAGTCTCGTTGGCTCGTGGTTTGGCGTATTATACAGGTACAGTGTTTGAGGGATTTGCGGAGGAAAGTGCCATAACTTCAGCCATAGCTGGTGGTGGTCGTTATGACAACATGATTGGGTTATTCAAGGGTTCAGGCAATATTCCAGCCGTAGGCATTTCATTCGGTCTAGATACTATCATGGACGTCCTGAAGACACAGCGAAAAGAAATCAAAAAGTCGGTAACTCAGGTATTCGTATTGCCCATCAAAGTATTTCCAGAAGCATGGAAAGTAACTCAAGAGCTTCGTGACTCAGGCATCAATGCAGAAATAGACATGCTCGATCGGAGTGTCTCGAAAAATTTCGACTATGCGAATACTATGGGTATTCCTTATGTAGTAGTTATTGGTCCAGAAGAAATCAAGGCAAAAAAAATAAAAGTCAAAGACATGCGATCAGGAAAAGAAGAAAATATTACAACTGCACAATGCATCAAGAAGTTACTCGCTAGTTCCAGTGCCTAGTTTAATATAAATCGTGCCAAAAGATTTCTCTTGTTGTAAGTCAATCTTCTGCTGACCATCCAGATGTAATAAAGGAACGAAAGTCAAAATCTTGTCCGCTCGCTCTCCAGAAGGAACTAATTCATCGAACGTTAAAGTAGGCTTATGTCGTAAATGATAAGTAATTTTGTCAAATACATCTTTGATCATCTCGGTAATGTCATATAATTTTTCAGGTAAGACAGCTTCTCGATAGACCTCACTATCATGCAATCGTTTGACATTCCTTCGTTCATCCACTTCCAGAGCTTTCTCGAGCGCGCTCATCAAGTCATTCAAGGTTAATTGTCGTTTTCTCTGTTGGGGTGTTTTGAGTAAGAGTTGCGGAAAGTCACTCAGTCGATATTGTTGTTTGTCTACAAAGTCATCTTCGCTGTCCAATAAGGAATCATCTTGCGGAAACAATTGCTGGTCAAAATTCGCTAGATCTCCATAAAGAAGTCTATCAGATTTCATTTTCAGCAAGATAGCGGAAGCAAGCAGCATTTTGCCAGAGACAAAGAAGTTATGTTCATGGAGTTTCTTCAAGGTCAGCATATATCTTTGGGCCAATTTGCTAATATCAATATTCCAGGGATCTAACTCATCTTTCTTGATCAAGTCTTGGATAATAGTCTGCCAAGTAACTTCACTCTGCTTGGTTAGAAGGTCATAAATTTTGTCTTCCATGTGTGACAAACAATCCTAGAACCTATATAAAACCTTTGGAACGGCTTAAAATGGCTAAAAGAAGGCTTTAGAGAGATTTTTCAAAGAACAAAGAAGTGTCATCTTTTACATAAGCAGCGCCGTAAAGCGACTTTTCAAAAGCCTCATCATTTTCATCTCTTACATATTGTCTAAAACCGTGCTTCTTATAGAAAGCTATTGCTGCCTGCATCTTAGGATGTGTACATAAAACAATTCTTGTATAATGATGCGATCTACAGAATGCCAAAGCTTTTTGAAAAAGTTGTTCGCCTATACCTTTATTTCGATGTTCTTTAGTCACATACATTCTTCGTAATTTCATGGTAGATGATGATTCTCTGAGAAGACCTATTGTCCCTACAATTTCGCCACGCTCTTCAGCCACATAGAATACACCACCTTTGCTGTAGTGATCTTTAAAATTGCCATAGTCATCTCGATTGATAGGTTCTCTTCCAAGGATTTCGACAATTACTTTAATAATTAAGGATTCTATTTGAGGATAATCTTCAGGTTCACATGCACGAATATTTATTTTAGCTTTTAAACTAGTCATCGCTTAATAGAGTGTAGAGAATTAATAATAGTTTCGGATGATGTTAAAGGGCTCTAGAAGGCCAAAGAAAGGCGATAATGTGTAACTACTTCAGAATAACTACAGAACGAAAGATTTATATACTAGAAAGCTATCATCATAGTATCACCTCTTTTTCCCCGGGTAGATGCTCGCAAGAGTGTCTATCC
>CAYMIM010000012.1:0-20441 GCA_964390715.1 Candidatus Woesearchaeota archaeon
TGGCACAGTGCCACTTCTTCACCATCATTCGAACCTACATTTATCAATTTTGATTTCTCTTGTATTCCACCACTAGAAATAATATCTTTTAATGTTCTGCACCAGTCTACTGCTCTTCTAGCATACTCTTCTTTTTTCTGATTAGTAAATACATCTGATGAATATTTCTTAGACTTCTCTGCATAAATTACTTGTCGTGCAAGTCTTTTCCAATACTTCCAAGTATTTTCCTTTCCCTTTCTTCTTAGACCATCTCTGAGATCTTTTTCTTGTAGACAGAAACTTCTCTCCTCGTCAAAAGGAATTCTATCTTCATCTGAAAGGTATCTTTGGCATTCTTCCCACAATTGCTTTGAATCTTTATCTAATTGTGTCATAGTCTAAAGGTATATCATATAATTTAATCATTCTTTCTGCATTACTTGCCCAGTCATCTTTTATAACAGAAATTCTTGCATTTTCTTTCATTTGCTTATCATCTCTTTTTTCTAGGGCCATCTTCATAGCACTATTTATATTTTCTATATTACATGGATTGACTAACCATCCATTATAATGATCTTTAACTCTTTCTTTATACACTGCTAAATCAGAGCATATAACTGGTGTACCTGAAATAAGTGATTCTAGGATAGTTGTGTTTAATTGGTCAACAAAGGGTATACTTATTGTTGCAACAGCTCTTCTATAAAGTGCCTTTAATTGTTCTTCATCAATAGTTGGTAGAATGGCTACTCTTTGTTTGGTTTTTTTTCTTATCTTTGATATATATTCTTTATCACTTAATTTGCCCGTTAATATGACCAGACCTGCATTTACTCTTAATTGCATAAATGCATCTACTATATTTTCTATATTATTCTGTGGTCGACAAACTCTTGCACTTAGGAAAAAAGTATCTCCTACGTTTTCTATTCCAAGTTCTTTAAAGACATTTTTTTCATCTTCCGAAGGTTCTACAAATGTTCTGCCATATCCCCAAGGAATTGTCCATATTCTTCTTTTTTCAACCCCATATTCCCTCATTAAATGTTCTGCCATATCCTTTGATGTTGTAGTAACAATATCAGTGCTTGCTAATCCTTGGGTTAAACGCATCTTTTCTACATCTCTTCTAATTGCTTCATCTAGAACATCTTCACCCCACACAGATAATATTTTTCTTATACCTTTAACATTTCTGAGTAAATGACCATAACGTGTAGCAAAATTTACATGTACTGTATCAAAATCTCCTACTTCTAAAATCCCTTCTAAAGATGCTGGCATCTGTTCAATTTGATCTTCTCTGCTTAAATCTCTATTTCCAAGCCCTATGTCTGCAAAATCTTTCTTAACTCTTGAGGCAACTATAACTCTATTACTTGTTGCAGCAATATATTCTTTCCATCTTTTCGTGTGAACTGAGGAAGAAGGTCCAACAAAAAGAATATTTCTTTTTTTTGCTTTTAAATTATATACTATTTCTTTTTCTGTTTCTTTAATTTCTTCAATCTTAAAACGAGCAATATCTAAATACCATCCTGTTTCTCTAAATTCAACTTTACGTTCATCAAAAAAATGAAAACTTCTTCTTGTAAATTTTCGAACATGTGTTGGATCTGTTGTAGCACTTTCATGTAAATAGTGTGGGACTGCAACTTCAAGTCTCCCATCCTGTTTTAATACCCTCCACATTTCTCGAACAAGTGGAAGGTAATTTTTTATATGTTCTAATATGTGGGATGCTAAAATCTCATCAACTGAATTATTAGGAAATGGAAGTTTTTCTGATTCAAAGTCTAATTTAATATCTACTTGTGGGCACGAAAATCTATCAATGCCTATGTGTTCTGGTGATCTTTTTCTCGGTCCACATCCGATATCTAATTTTATTTTTTTCATTTTCTACACTCTGCATATACCATCATTGATGTATTCATAAAAGAATAATCTTTTTTCTCTTCAGCCATTGAGTAAAATCTTCTAAGCCTTTCAGCAGGTACGATTGCTGCAATTTCAGTTTTGCTAAGAAACGTTAATTCCTCTAAATCTTTAGCTACAAATCGCTGTGAAACAGTCTTTGTTGCTATATTACAGAAATTTAGACCTCTTAAAATAGCTACCAATTCTGATTCGTCATATCCAAGACCCTCTACACCTAATTCCTTACATCCATCACGATGAATTGTTATTGCCATTAATTTTCCACCATTCTTAAGACATCTTCTGACTTCTTCAAATACCCTATCTGCTCTACAAGTAATTTTATTTATTGCAGCATGCGATACAACTACATCAAAAGCATCATCTTTAAAACCAAGATTTTCTCCATCCATTATGGCATATCTTACATTTTTTTTCATATACGCTCTTTGAGCAGCACGAAGAGAGTTTATTGAAATATCGATGCCTACAACTTCTGTAACATAATTATTTATTGAGACTGCTAGTCTTCCACCACCACATCCAAGGTCCAAAACTTTATCTCTTTTATTAGTATTCTTCTTTATTAGAATAATAAAATCATTGTTCATTAAACTAAAATTTACCCAATAATCTCCATATCTTTCGTAGATTTCTCTTACACGTTCTTTTATTGTCTTCATTTTCTGACTAAATAATCCCCCATAATCATAGATCTTAGTGGCATCTTTTTGAAACATCTAATAGCATCATATGGGCTATCTACAATAGGCTCTCCTCTGCTATTAAAACTAGTATTTAATAATACTGGATGCCCATTCTCTTTTCCTACTAACTCTAGAAGTCGATAATAATTTCTTTCTTCTTCAGGACTAACTGATTGGACTCTTGCTGTTCCATCAACATGTATTACTCCTGGAATGTGATCTATAGCAAGTTGCGTTGCATGATGAGCAATGTTCATAAATCTCGAATTTCTTCCAGCTACAAAGTATCTCTCTGCCGCATCTTCAGTTACTGAGGGACATAAAGGTCGCCACATTTCTCTATTTTTAATTTTACTGTTTATATAATCTTTAATAGCAACATCTTGTGGTAATGCTAGGATGCTTCTATGACCCAATGCTCTTGGACCTATTTCTGCCCTACCTTGGAAAAAAGCGATTATTTTTTCTTTTAAGAGAATATTACAAGCAACTGCTATAGAATCATCACATCTTTGATAACTCATCTTTTCATCATCTAAGGCCTTTCTTATTTCTTCTTGAGAAAACTCTCTTCCTAAGTAAGCATTTAATAATGGCTCTGGCCTTTTTTTTGAACGCTTTGTTGCAGAATATATAGCTGCGCCAAGGCTAGTACCAGCATCTCCAGCTACTGGTGTTACATATACTTCCTGTACAAAAGGCAGTCTCTTTAACTCGCTATTCATCTTACAATTTAAAGCAACTCCACCACTGAGACAAAGATAAGGGATTCCAGTTTTTTCATATAACCACGTTACTAAATGTTGTGCAACTTTCTCTAATGCTGACTGTACTGATGCTGCAAAATCCATATGTGCTTTTTGAATTGTTCCCCCACTTTTTCTTGGTTCACCATATTTTTTTACTAATCTTTTAGAAAATAAACGATCTCCCTTTACTGTTTGTATCATCTGAAAGTCTTTCTTAAATCTAAATGACCCATCATCTAATTCTATCATTTCTTCAAGAGGGATAGTTGGTGTTCCGTATGCTGCTAAGGCCATGACCTTACCTTCCTCTTCCCAGGCCTTGAAACCCAAATAATTGGTCATTGCTCCGAAGAACATCCCTAGACTATGGGGTATTCTCTGTCTCTTCAAAACTTCTATAGTTGTTCCTTTTCCAACAGCCATAAGAGTGGAGTCTAATTCACCCATATTATCCAACGTAACAATCATTGCTTCTTCAAAAGGACTTAGATAAAAACAACTTGCAGCATGTGCTATATGGTGCTCTACATATTCTACTGGTGCTACAACTTCTATTTCTCTTAAAATTAATTCTAGCTTTCTTTTGTATCTTTGTCCTCGCTGAAGAAACTTAATTGTTTTATATGAATTTGGTCTTAAAGCATATCTTTTCCAATCATCTAAGAAGACATGTCTCATCACTTCTCTGTTAAATTTATTGGGATCTATAAAAAAACTTACAACATCTATATCTTTTGGCTTAAGCCCTGCTCTATATATTGCTTCTCGTGCAGCTGCTATTGGTAGTTCATTAGGGGCATGTTTATTTCTTGATATTCTTTCTTGTTCTATTACATTAATGACTCTATTATCACTTACAATACTTGCTGATCCATCATGACTACTACCACCAGTTATTCCAAGAATATTCATTTTAATCTCCTGTATACATGTCTATAAGTGTTTTAGAGACCTTCTCTACGGATAAATTATGTCTAAGTGTCTCGAGATTCTTACTTTCATCACTAGCCTTTTTTGGATCTAAAAGGTGTTTTAATTTAGCTTGGAAATCTAATCTATTGTCAAAAAGAAATCTTCTCGGTAAATAACTCGATATTCCCCCAATTCTTCTAACTAATGGAATAGCACCACTACAGACTGCTTCTAAAGTTGCTACACCAAGACTCTCTACTTCACTTGCAAGTAAAAAATGAGTAGTTCTTGAAAATAGTTTATTTACTAACTCTTCTGAAGGGTTTATAACTAATCTAGCTCCTTTTCTAGCGAGATTTTGAACCAACAGTTCACTCTCTAGGCCATCTGCTACACCAACTAAATTTAATTCTATATTTTTATCAACCTCATTTACCCATTCATAGACTAAATTATGATTTTTATAAGGAAAAAATCTTCCTACAGTTAAAAGATTTGGTGTTTTCCAGTCTTTTTTCACATGTTTTGTTACTCTTAATATAGGCGATAATCTGTGTATTTGACCATTATCTATCTCCATACTCTGCAGGATTTCTACATCTTTATCACTATTTACAACAAATTCCACTCTTAATTTTATTGCTTTTTCAATTAAACTTTTATAATGGGAAGTATTTCTAAACATTTCATGACATTCGTGTAAACCATCTACATGCCAATATATTCTACTCCTAGTTGCAAAATTATCTACTATCCTATCAACCACATTTAACTGATACCATCCTCTAATCCCTATCACTTCTGGTTTAATCTCTTTTATTCTTTTGATGACTCTATTTCCACTCAACTGACGAAATCTTCCTTCAGAATTCTTGAGATAATCTGGTCTGATTCTTTCTACCTTGTCGCTATATTCTCTAGGACTGACTTCTCTTATTTCCCGGTCAATAGAATAAGTTATACCATATACTTCGTGTTGTGCGGATAAGATATTTACTTGTCTTGCTGCTTGAACACTTGTTCCATCTATGATTGGTGGAAAAAAAGTTGGAGAATAGATTACTATTTTCATTTTTTAAATTTCCAATGATCAATTATCAGACTGTCTGTAGGAGTTGTAAAAAAGAATTTAATGCCGTCTTCAACTGTTGTGCATATAGGTTCATTTTTACTATTTAGAGAAGTGTTAAGAACCGCAGGGACACAAGTTATTCTTTCAAATGATCTTATTAAATCATAAAATCTACCTGTATTTTTCCTAACCAGTTGCACTCGTGCACTATTATCTATATGTAAACCGCCAGGAATCTCTCTGACAGCTAATTCTGTCATCTTTATTGTATTAGTCATATATTCAGAAGCTTTTTGCAGATTACAATATTCTTTTTTTGACTCTATTATTGCAGGTGCTACAGGTCTCCACAGTTCCCTTTGTTTGATTACGTTAAGTCTGTCTTTTACCTGTAGTGATCGTGGATCTCCTAATAAGCTTCTATGACCTAATGCTCGTGGTCCTAATTCTAGATTTCCTTGCATCCAAGCAACAATTTGACCATCATTAATTAACTCTGCCGCAACTGTGCTAGGATTTTGAACATATTCTGCTCTTAAACCATTTTTTTGAATATATCTTTCCACTTCTTTTGTTGTAATAGTCGGTCCCAAAAAAATGTTTCTCATTGGGAATAGATTATCTCCAACTTCTTTTGCACCGAGGTATGCGGCACCTATACTTAATCCTGCATCGTTTGCTGCTGGTTGAACATACATATTCTTTACCCAAGGTAATGAACGAAGAAGACCATTTAATTTACAATTTAGACCAACACCTCCTCCTATTGCTAGATTATCTTCTCGATATTTTTCTGCTGCATTTGATAGGATATAAATAATTGTCTTTTCAAGAACACTTTGAACAGTTGCTCCAAAATCTATCTGTCTTTGAGATAATTTTTTCTCTTTTCTTCTTTTAAATTTCACAAAATTATTTTCATAATATCTATCCACCATTCTGTATCTTCCTTGTTCTAATACAACTGGTGATGGAAATCCTTCGATAGGTTTACCATATGCTGCAAGAGCAGTAAGTTTTCCTTCACCAAATCCAAAATCTCCTAACCCCAGTAATCTAGCAGCTCTACTATACATAAATCCTAAACTTTGATCAAAAAAATACTCATCAACTTTTTTTAATTCAGAACCTTTTCCTATATAAATTGATGTTGATATCCAATCTCCACATCCATCAATAGCTAATACTAACCCACTTTCAAATCCACTTCCATAGAAAGCACTTGCAGCATGTGCTCTATGATGATCAACAAATAAAGTCTTTTTACCTTTCGGATCTAGTTCTTTTGCAAATTTCCTAAACCTTTCTCTAATAATATCTAATTTCATAAAATTATCCCCTGACCATCCTGCATGCACTATTAAATCTAAATCCTTTAAACTTATTCCAGATTCACGGAGAATCCATTCTATTGATTTATATGGTGGGTTTCCTTCAACTTCAATACCTGGATGATGTTTTATTCTGGATAACCTTTCTTCTTCAACAGCATATCGAATATTACCATCTATACTTAAAGTTGCACTAAGATCGTGCGTAAGAGAATGAACACCTAAAACTTTCATTTTAACACATCCTCTAAAGTTTTTTTGATAATTAATCTATGTTTATCCGTAACGCTTCGATGAGTCGGAAGACAAATTAATTTTGCATGCATGCTCTCGGTAATTGGTAGACTTGTATCTTCTTCACAAAAAAATTGTAATTTATGTAAATTTGTTGGGTTATAGACCCTTATCTCTATATTGGATTTCCTAAGTCTTTCTTTGATAGTTTCTACTTTTTTATCATCTGGATGATCAATTAAGACTGCAAAATATTGTGGTGATGTAACACTATTATCTGAACTTTGTAAAACCACACATGGTACATCTCTAAAAATTTCTCTATATCGCTTTTCATTCTCTTTAATTACTCTAAAATTATTATCGAAATCTTCGAAGCTTTTAAGTGCAAGAATAGCACTAAATTCAAGCATTCTTCCATTTATACCTCTTTGTAAGGTTTCTCTGGTTGCACTATTTCCAAAATTTTTAGCTAACTTTAGTTTTTTAGCTAACTCTTTGTCCGCAGTTGTAACAAATCCACCTAATCCACCGGATACAATTTTTGTACAATCTAAACTAAATACTTCTGCCTTTCCAAATGTACCAACTTCTCCAGTTTCGTTCCTTGCACCAAATGCCTGACATGAATCATAAATAACAGGTACACCATACTGCATTCCAATTTCTTCTATTTCTTGAATTTTACAAGGAACGCCAAAAAGATTGACAGCTAATATTGCTTTAGTTCTTTTTGTTATTTTATCTCTAATTTCATTAGGGTCTACATTCCATGAAAGAGGATTAACATCACAGAAAACAGGAATATTACCTGCATGTACAATCGCCTGTACAGATGCTGAAAACGAAAGTGAAGGAACTATTACTTCCCCTTTCTGGCTTGTGATCGAGTCTAAAACCATCATTAATCCTGCAGTTCCACTTGCTGTCGCCACTACATGTCTACTATATCTCTCTGCTAACTTTTTCTCTAATAAAGATACATAATGACCATCTACAAATCTTCTACTTGCAAATACATCAGAAATACATGACACTAGAGAACTTTGATACTTTTCCAAAGTGGGTATATAAAAATCTAGTCTCTCATTTTTTGAACTTCTTTTAGTTTTTTCTAATTGACGTGCTAAATCTTCTTCTTGGACTAATTCTCCTGCAGCATAATAAGTCATAACACTGTTTGCGTCTAAGTCATATAGCACACCAATTCTTTTTTTCCCTAAAGCGCACGCCAGTCCTATTTCTGTAGCAACATCTTTTCCAACATTTTTCAAAAGAGATATAAAAAGATCTGCATTCACTATACCTTTGTAATTATGATAAAATAAATCCTCTCCTTTTAAATCTCCTATATCAGAGATACAACACTGTATATCAACTGATGCATCAGTCAGTATTTGTTCTACCCTAGAATACTCTTTTGTATTCTTTAAGGAGGTAGCTACAAAGGCCCTCATGCTCATGACTCCCTTTCCCCATATTTAAACCTTTACTTTTGTTACCACTATTTAATTATTACAATTATAGTACTTTCATGTCTCTATCCAAATTAGCTTATAATTGCTTAAGTAGATATCTTAAATTTTTCTACTAAGAAGAGATCTATAGAATTTGCACTTTTGCTGGACTATAAACACTACTAATTTTCTTACAATCCCACCAACAACGTAGCCTCATTCTCATCAATATACATCTTTAATTCACGGACCAAGAAGTCATGGACTTTCTTTGAGGGAGAAGAGCAGGTAGCTTTGGGATGGACTTCGGGGAATTTCTGCGGAGGGAAAATCATATCGTCACCATTCGCGAGAATTAAAGGAGCGTGTGGCTTGCGGAAGTGCTCGTCATGCGTAATAACAAAAACAAAAGGCTTTTTGAGACATTCATGGACACCCTGGTTATGTTTCTCTTCCATGTGAGCGATAACCGCTTTTTGATTATTATTTAAGAAGTTGTGGAATCTAACGCCTTTGACTTTATTGACTTTCTTGATAATGACGTCTTTCATGGTGTGGAAGCATGATTTAGATAGTCTAGGAGCTATATAAACCTATTGTCCCTGAAGAGTGGAGTATATAGTCGGTATATATTTTTTTGAGAGGTATATCCTCTTCTATCCTTTATTTCTTCTTTTCCTTTTTATTGATAGCCTTTGGCTTGCGCTTTGAACCTTCGCACATACATACCTCTTTTTTTCACCAATTCCCTATGGTCTCCCACTTCGACGACCTGTCCTTTATCTAGGACTATAATCTGTTCGCCATACGCACTGTGTTGAAAATCTATGTGAAATCAGGAGTATACTCTTTTGCGTCTATTGATTTCGCGCTATCTCCGCGTAAGATTTATTATTGGAGTATCTACACGTTCGCAACGAGCGGCGCTGTTTTGGCGCGCACTTCTCTGAGCGCTTCCAAGAATTGACGATGAATAGTTTCGTTTGTGGCAGCAATAATGGTTGTTGGTTCATCTCCTTCCATGATATCTTTTCCTTCCTCGTCAGTTACTTTCCCGCCAACACCACGTACAAGGTGAATTCCCGCCGCTATATCCCAGCTTTTCGCAGTTTTTGTGCTATGCATCATATAGACACTTTGCGCTCCTTCAGCAACTTGCGCTAGCTGATATGCGATAGATCCACCAACGCTGACTAGTTTGCTTATCTTTTTTTCCCGCCATAGCTCATGGATATTACTAAAGGTATCCATATTTGTTTTTGTTAGCCCATAATTGACGACCGCTTGTCTAAGATCAGAAGGATTTTTCGCCGGCAAGCTCATTTCATCAACTTTTGTTTCCAATCCATTCGCGCTCGCGTACATTTCTTTGGTAAATGGATTATATACAATACCGAGAACTAAGCCTTTTTCTTTGTTATGCAACGCAAGGCTGGTCGCGACTGTCTTTTCACCATTTAGATATGCCCGTGTCCCATCGATTGGATCACAAATCCAGGTGTAGTCTTTCTTTCTTATATTTGTTCCTTCTTCACCTAGGAAGCCATAGTCTGGAAACGCTCTTGAGAGCTCTTCTTTAAGAAGTCGTTCTGCCGCTATATCGGCGTTGGTTACAGGGCTTTCATCTGGTTTGACAGTCTTTTCGAGTTGACCAGTCTCCCGCATGTTACGGATAATGTCACCAGCTTTCCGCACAACCTCTGTCGCCACTCTTAGTTCTTTTTGATAGCTCATTTTTATTACCCCCTTATTTTAACTATTATATAGTAGTATCTTTAAGTATATAAATGTTGCTATTTGTTACTACTTTTTAGGAATAACTTATTTTCTTCGCGCTCCGACAGGCTTTTGTGTTCTGTTACTTTCTTCCAGTAGTCTCATATAGCCTAAAAAACATATATATTCTATACTCTATATCCCTTACTTATTTAAATTCATTTACTACTTTATAAGGATGAAAATCAGTATTTTGGGGGTACTGTTAGTGCTCGTTGGTTCTGTTTTAGCTGGCGCCGTGGAGACGACTGATTTCGCCGTTATTTTACCGTCTGAAGAACAAACTTCTCAAGATATTCCCATTCAAGGCGACGCTGTTGTCGCGATTAAAATGACACCAGAACCCAAACAACTCCTTGACGAACAACCTGAACAAGAACGTTATTATGTTGTAGGATATACTCACACTTCTCCTAAAATCATCGCTAAGACACAAGCGACTCTTCAGAAACAACTTACTCTTATTGGCTATATTCCTGAGCATCAATACATCGCTAAAGCTACTGAAGAGCGACTTCAAAAACTTCAAGAAGAGGGTTATGTTACTACTTATACACTTTATAGTTCATGGCCAAAACACTATCAACTTCCTAAAGATGAAGAGACTATTTATTATGTCTACGCATTTCCAGACGCTGATTTTTCAACTATACGCTCTCAGTTAGCAGCTTTGGACGTTCCTGTTCTTGATCGAAAAGAGTATGTGTTTGTTGTTGACTTATCACAGGTAGCGACACCTTTAGATAATATTGTTCCCCGATTATTTTCGATTGAGGGCGTTGAATCTGTTGAGCCAAAACCCCATTATCAACTCTTTAATGATATCACTAACACTGTTGTTGGGACAAAAGATTTGCGACAACGGTTTGGTCTCTATGGAGAGGGACAAATTATCGCGATCGCTGATACTGGCTTAGATACTGGTAAAAATGACTTTACTATGCACCAAGATTTCCAAGGACGAATTTTAAATATTACAGATTTAGCTGAACCTTCAGGTCCTTGTCAAGGTACAAACAATCCAGATGATAAACGTGGACATGGAACACATGTGACTGGCTCTGCTGTAGGCAATGGTAAACTGTCTGGAAGCAACCCTGTCTTACATCAATACGATGGTAGTTATGCTGGCGCGGCTCCTGAAGCGAAATTAATTTTTCAAGCGATTGGGTGCGATGAGAATGGTATTGGAAGCGCAGTTCCTGTACCTATAAGCACTAAACTCTATTTACCAGCTTATCAACAAGGTGCAAGAGTTCATTCAAACAGTTATGGTGGGCTAAGAGATGGTGGTTATTATTATGCTGAAAAAGATGGAGATGCTTTTGTGAATCAGTACAAAGATATGCTTTTAGTATTCGGTGCTGGCAATAGTGCTGCTGGTCCAACAACAACTACAAATAATGTAAAAAATGGTCTTACTATTGGAGGCGTCTGGAGAGATCAACCGAATACACAAATTTATTCTCGGGGACCAACTAAAGATGGACGCTATAAACCTGACATCCTAACACCCGCGATCGATGTTATAGCACCGACAAATTTTGGCATTACTTCTACAAAATCTTCTGTGCAACAGCCTTATCCTATTGGTTGCAAAGATTGGTCAACGTCTCCTTATTATTGTGGCATGGCCGGCACTAGCATGGCAACACCAAACGCGGCTGGTTCTGTCGCTGTTCTGAGAGAATATGTAATGAAGAAAAGAAATATGCCTAATCCTAGCGCCGCGCTAGTCAAAGCCTTGTATCTTAATGGTGGAGAGACATTGTCTAATGGTCTTCCAGATCCTAATTATGGTTTTGGACGAGCAAATTTAAAAAATTCCATCCCTCCTATAAATATAAATCCACTAGTTTACTATGATCTTTCCTTATTTGATGAACGTGCTGGTTTAACTACGACCGCCAAAAAAACTTATACACTTCCAATTCATACTAATAAACCATTCCGTCTTACTTTAGTGTGGACTGACAAAGAAGCGTGTTCTGAACCAATTTGTGCGGGTACATTACCTAAACTTGTCAATGATCTTGATCTGGTTATTACTAGTCCAACTGGCAAGCAATACAATGGCAATGATAACATATATCCTTTCAATAATGATTGGGATAGAAGAAACAATGTAGAACGAGTTGAAATACCTGTTCCTGAATCTGGCTTCTACACTGTAGAAATTAGTGGATATAATGTTCCTTTTGGACCGCAAGACTTTGCTTTGGTCGCGACCTATGAAAACTTAAATCTCCGTCCCTGTCTTGTGAATTCCCTATATGTATGTTAAACTCCAAAAATCTCCACCCCTAGTTGTTTATAATAGATAATCCACACGAATTCTGAGCAAAGATTTATAAACTTCTTTTCTTCTGTTTTCTAAGGTGATCAAGGTGAAAAAAGAGGAAGAAAACTTATTTACTACTTCACTCCCCAATACTAAATCGTTGCTTACTTTTGTTATAGCCATCTTTATTCTTTTAGCGTTATTCTTTATCTTTAAATCTTATAGTTCTTTGGTTGGAGAAAAAACCATTGAGATCAAATCAGACACTGACTTAAGCGTCGCCAAAGAGAAATTACAAGAACAAGTAGCAACATTACAAAAAGACACGGGTGAGCTTCGTGCGCTCGTTACGTAGCCTTCTGTTTATTATTGGTATTGTCTTCCTTTTCCTTTTTAGTACACCCTTCATTTCTGGATTTTCAGGCAGTGATTTTCTAGACGGCTATACTTCTTTTATTAGCAAATATCTCTTATTTTTCAAGGGAAATATTTTTACTGGTCATGCTGTTAATGAACCACCTTCTTCTGGTTCTGGCGCAATACAATGCACCATAGATGATGACTGTCCTCTAGCATTCAATTGTGTTAATGGGGCTTGCAAATGCCTTCATGATATAAATAATGATGGCAATTGTAATATTTTTGATCAATGCAGCAGCAATGCCCAGTGTTCTCCAAACTATATCTGCAAAACTTTCTGTAAAAAAAACACCTGTACTAAAGATCAAGATAATGATGGTGTTTGTGATCCTGTAGATAATTGCCGCACGAAATATAACCCTGACCAAAGTGATGTAGATGAAGATGGCGTAGGCGATGTCTGTGATAATTGCCAATTTAAATTTAATCCAGACCAGAAAGATACAGACAAAGATGGTAAGGGAGATGTTTGTGATGAAATTCAAGATACAGATGGAGATGGTGTACCTGATGATGAAGACAATTGCCCCACTAATTTTAATCCTGAACAAGAAGATGATGATCAAGACGGCAAGGGAAATGCCTGTGATTTTGACCAATGTCCTAGCGGCAGATCAGCGCTTTGTGAAGAGGAATGTCCTAATGATCCTGGACCAGCCGATATGGATAAAGACGGCTATGCCTATGACGGCTGCCATGACCGAAAGATTACCTGCGAACTACAATTGCAATGCTGCAAGGATGTCAAGTTTACCTTCTGCGGCGATTGTGATGATGTCAATGACGACATAGGTCGCAGCTCGCATCCAGGCGCTCCTGAATTATGCGGTGATGGCGCTGACAATGACTGTAACGGCAAGATAGACGATGGCTGTGACGGCGGATCAGAGGAAGAGTTAGAAAAAGACAGAAGCTCCACGATTATCATTCGTAAAGGTTCACGCATAGTATCGGCGCATGAAGCCATAAGCGCAGAGAACTTAGACTTGGACTCCTTAGAAGATCAATTAGTGAAGATCCAAGAAGACCTGGCGAAAATCCAGACAACGGTGAAAGTCATGCTAGCTTACCTATATACTACCGATAGCACTGGGCAAGCAGCGCAGCAATTAGCATATCTCCAAACTAGCATAGAACAACTGTCAGCAGACGCACGCTCCTTGGTCGCGGAAATTAAGGCTGAGCAATCAAAAGACCTTATATTTGAAGATTTACAACGCTTTATGGGTAAATTGAAAGAAGTAACCGCTGTATTAGATGAGACACTGGAGCTTCTGTGAATTTTTATCGTGTTATTTTTTGTGTGATATCCAGTTTCTAGCATCACCTAAGAATTCATTTTCATTAATATATTTAATGTTATATTCTTTTTCATATCGCTCGTCAAAATCCACTCTTGTAAGAGAGCAATGATCAATGAATAATTTAAAAATAGAATTCTCAATATTAGTTCCTATAAGATTTCCTATCAGTATTTTTAAGAAAGCGCCATGTGAAACGATTAGAATTGTCTTATTAGTTTTTTTATATTTTTCCAATAATCTAGACATAAACTTTCTTCCTCTTTCTCTTACCTCTATTAAACTTTCACCATCAGGCGCTTTGCGTGTTTCGAAATTTCCTTCTAGCTCCTCCCACTTCACCTCATTTCCTTTTTTTCCAACTAAAGCACCATTGTTTTTTTCCCTCAGCAGAGGAGTATATTCGACTGGAATATTAGTTCCTTCTAGTATCTTTTGTGTGGTGATGGCGCATCTAGGTATATCACTTGAGACGATGAGATCTATCTTCTCCATTTTTATACGATGTTTGAGCTTTTCTATTTGTTCATATCCCTTCTCATTTATATCTCCATCTTCATGCCCTTGTATTATTCCATCTACATTTTTCTTTGTTTGACCGTGTCGCGTGAATAATAGTTTAAGCATTGTATTATACTTTATTATTGGTTATCTCTTAAAATAAGCACGAATAGACTTGATGATTTTCTCTAAGGTAATATTATCTTGTTATCTTTGTTTGTTTAACTACTTCATATAACTCTTTAGCTTTCTTGTTCTTCTCAAAATATTCACGCACTGGTTTGATGAGTTTATCTAATTCGTTCGCGACGCCTTTCTTGAGATCTGAAGGATGTAATTGACCGTCTATATATGCTTTCTTTAACTCTTCATAGTTGTTAAATATAATTTCTCCGCCAAATTGTTTAGGTCTTTCAATCTTCATAGCCTTTATTTCTTTGAAAATAATATGTCTGCTGTACTCTAATAATGGGTTACCTTCTTCAGTTTTCAACGGACAAAATGCACCATTAATCTTTTTCTGGATTTCTTCTGTGGAATCGTGCATGTAAATACAAGACTTTGGATCTGATTTTGACATTTTTGATTTTATCATAGTTTCTTCTTCTGTAGCTCCTTTCTGGATTCCTTGGAGACCTAAAAGAATGTGATGATGCGCCGCTACTGGTTTTTTCCATTTGAGCTTGTCCGCTATCTCTCTTGCTAGAATATTTGCACGTCGTTGATCCATACCTAATTGACAGATGTCTACATCCATATGAAATATATCAGTCACTTGCATTGGAGGATAAAATAATTGCCCCATACTCAACTTTTCCCCTTCTTTTCTTCCCATAATGGTTGTAGCGCGGAGATTTCTTTCTAAGGAGATTTCCCGAGCAATCTTGAGCGTTTTATCCCAATACTCAATACCATCCATTATATCTTTTGCCCAAATGATCTCTACTTTTTTCTCGTCTATGCCACACGCTTTCCAAACTTCAATGAAATATTTACCAGCAGTTCTGATCTTCTCTAAGTCTCCACCAAGCTTATTATTAATAAATCCAAAGTAATCCGCCAAGTAGAGCTTGAATTTAATGCCTGCCTTTAACATATACTTAAGATTTGCAGCACGTAAAAGACCGAAATGAATAGGAGCAATACCAGAAGGTTCGAAGCCATCGTATGCTATAGGATGATCATTGGTTTCAAAAACTTTCTTTAATTCTTCTTCTGTGATAATCTCTTGAGTAAACTCTTTTATTAACCCAACTTTTGACGTTATGTCCATAGTTTTTCCGAACTTCTCTACCTATTTAATGTTTTCTTTCGCTTTTTTCCGGAAGCTTTTCCTCTTTCTCTAGAAGATTTCCGGATTTTTTGTCTGAAACCATATTAATAATAACCCCACTTATCTTCTCATGCGCTACTACTTCGATACATCTATTTGGTTAGATCTCTTTGAAGCGAGAGAGGAACATCATTTGCATAAATATACTTATATTCGACAATTACTAGAAAAAATCACGCATTGTGACGATGCTATTATTTATAGCAAAATAGTTATTAATGAGCTTATTAGTTTAGGATATACTCGCTACGAACTTAATGCATTGTTTACATCCTATCAACCTTTTCTTATCTATGTTTGGTACACTAGACAGCACGCAGGAAAAGCAAAAGATCTCGCTTTCAAAAGAAAGATTCCACTCTCTGATGCTTTTCACGCACTTATTGCTCGAGAAAACAAAGCAACGCTTGTCACCAGAGATAGGGACTTTAAAAAATTACGAGACATAGTTATTACAAAGACTCCTGAAGAACTTCTTTAAACTCTTCCTCAAGTTCTCTAGAGACTTTTTCCCTGGCACGATGTAAGTCTTCATCTGTTGTTCTGCGCTTATTATTTTTTCTAAACTCATCTATCTCTTTAAAAATTTCTTTCATTTCTAACTCTGATATCTTATTTCGTATGGCTTCACGAACGAATTCTGTTTTGGTCGCGTAGTTATGTTCTTTCATATACTCTTTCATGTTTTTCGCTAATCCTTTTTCTAGTTTAATAGACAGTGTTTCCATTGTAATACCTGGTAATACCAAGTAATATTTAAAGCTTGCGTTTCTTTTTGATGAAATAGAGCCCTACAACCACTAAAGGTAGACTTAACGCCTGCCCCATGGTTAAAAAAACAACCATCGTCTCTGGCTCACGGACAAACTCAATGAGAAAACGGAGAATGCCATACAAGAACAAGAATACTCCAAAGAGATAGCCATTTTGACGCTCTTTTTTTACTTGCCAAAGCAACACTCCGAAGATGAAGAAGTTTTTCGCGCTTTCATAGAGTTGTGAAGGATGACGAAAGCCATCGACACCTGGAAATTGTACAGCCCAAGGAAGATTTGTCACACGTCCAGGCAATTCACCATTAAGGAAGTTTCCGACGCGACCTAAAGCCAAAGCAAGCGCTGTTGGTATGACTATAAAGTCCGCGAGATGCAGAAAGGGAATATTTTTTTTCTTGCAAAACAACCAGGTAGCGAGTATCGCCCCGACTAATCCTCCGTGAAACGATAAACCGCCGCGCCAAAGAGCGATGATTTCCGCTGGATGCTCAAGATAGAAGGCTAGATTATAAAAGAGTATTTCAAAGAGACGAGCGCCGAGAACAACACCAATAATTAAGTAGAGAATATAGGTATCGAGATCTTGCTCACGCATGTGTAACTTTTTCTGCCGAATAAAGTAGCGAAGAAAGAAATAAGCGAAAACAAACCCTAAAGCATAGATAATTCCATAATATCTGATCTCCAATGGACCTAAATGGAGCAAGACTGGGTTGATGTTGTGAATGAACATGCATTTACACCTCTTTCATTGATTAAAAAGATTTCTCCTATCTAGTAATGAAGATTTGACGACACCTTTTTATAGCCTCCCCCTTCTTTTGACTTATGGATAAAAAAGTGATTTTCGCGTGCGTCTTGCTTTTGCTTATTGGGCTATCTTTGGGCAGCTGGATCACTTATCTCTTGCAACGACCATCTGGAGAATCCTTACAACGCCTGACAAATTATGAACATACGGTCAACGCAAAATTTGTCGCTGTTGATGAAAAAGGCAATGGTGTTGTAGCTGACTTGGTTACTGAAGTCAGAGATGGACAAGGATTAGTGCTAGTGAATGTCAATAATGTGCTGGCGGATGTGACGACACAATATAGCGCGCGATTAGCGACGAAAGTCGCGAGCAATTACACTAAAATTGATGTTTCTAACTTGGATATTATTTACAACTTAAAATCTGACGCTGGTGTTGTGGCAGGACAGAGCGCTGGATCGATCATGGCTGTGTCAACTATCGCGGCATTACAAAACAAACAACTTCGGAAGGATGTGATTATTACTGGATCAATCAATAGCGCTGGTGATGTGGTAGACGCTGGAGGCTTACACGCGAAGGCGGAAGCCGCGAAAAGAGGAAACGCGAAACTCTTCTTGGTGCCGAAAGGCAGCGGCAGCACGATGTTGAACTTGACTAGAACAGAACATTGCGGCAAGTATTCTGGAAAAGATTATTGTGTTGTCTCTTATCCTGGAGAATTAGTTAGCGTTGGCGACGCGTTTGATATTCAAGTGGTGGAAGTAGAAACTGTCAGCGAAGCCATGGGGTATTTCCTATGATCTTCTGGTACAAAGTTCGACGATGGTTTAGACACTACGCGCTTACTCTTGGCTTGATTCTCTTAGTTTTTGGCGCGGGGTTTAGTCTGATTTTCTTTGGCGGTACATTTTTTACTGGCTTCGCCGCGCGAGACGCGCCACCACCCTTACTGACAAATCAATTTTTAGAGGACCCTTATGATTTATCTGACTATACTTCAGTCACTGTGGAGGCGTACGCTGACGGCATTCTGATGAAAGAAGGATGCAAAGGATTGTGGATCGCTATGCCTTATGAGAAGACGTTCGCTATCAAACGCGCCATGGTGGGTGTGCTGGATGTCAGACCGACGCAACATGATCTCATGTATGACATTTTTACTAATTATAACATCAACTTGACGTACGCTCGCATCGAACGCATGCAACATGACTTCTATTACGCAACTCTTCTCTTAGAAGAAAAAAATAAAATCTTACAATTAGACTCTCGACCTAGCGACGCTTTAGCTTTGGCCGCAAAAATGCACGCGCCAGTGTATGTATCCACTAAATTACTGCAACAACAAGGGAGAGACCTTTGCAATGACAAACAAGCTTGATCTTGATGGTTTACTTCGCGCACATAATCCTGATGATAGAAAAGCACGTCGCAAGCTAGCACATCATCTAGCAGTGCATTGTCTTTCTTTTCATTCTCCAATTTTTGCCTTACAACAAAAAGCCGCTACTCCTCCTGATTCCTCACTTCAATTTCCTGTCTATGAAACTTTCCCATGGTCGAGATTAGCGCATTTGATTAGGGACCATCCAGATTTTTCCCAAGTATTTACCGCGAATTTTCTTGGAAGATTGCATTCTGAGGCGCAATGCTCTTTTGGACTAAGTCGAGCTGGAGAACCAAAGATAAAAGGATATTTGTGCATTAACACTACCTATGCTTCTGTCAAGACTTCGGGAGAATAATCACCTGACAACTCGCTTCTGCCAAGCGCTTGAATTTTTCCGCGTCAGTATCTGATCCTACTACAGATCCATAATGCATGGGGATGGCGATCTTTGGCTTGATGATTTTTACCGCTTGACCAGCTTCTTCTGGTGTCATGACATAAGTTCCTGATACGGGCAAGAGAGCAATGTCTATATTTTTTAGCTGCCGCATCTCTGGAATACAATCTGTGTCACCGGCGTGATAGATTCTTTTTCCATTGAGCGTTACAATAAATCCAACACGTCCATCTTGCTTGGGATGAAAAGGAAAACCAGGAGTACGAAACTTGTTGACGTTGTAAGAGGAAATAGTTTCTACACTTATACCTTGGACTTCCTTTTTCTGGAATGGCTCGATCAACACAACACTGCTGATTTTTTCCGCTATACGAGACAGACTACTCTGGCATTCTGGAATGGTAACTATGGTTGTCCCTCGCTTCAGCAACTTTTCAATGTCTTTCAAACTGAGATGGTCTTGATGCTCATGTGTAATGAGGATAATATCCGCTAGTTCTGTCGGCTCTATCTGATAAGGATCAAAATAAATAACTTTGTTGTTTGCTTTAAGTTTAAAACAATCGTGATTCAAACGCTCTATTGTTATTCCTTTAATGTCCATACGAGATTACCTAATATCGAGATACCTTTATATATGCTCTTCTTTTTTGTTTCCTTATGGATCTCAAAGACTTACCTCAGCTCTACGCAGCATATCAGAAAAAATATACCTTGCCTTCCTACGCGAAGTTAAACAAAGAGTTTGAATTCCTTTACATGGGACATATCACCGCTCTTGACTTCCCTTTACGATTTATCAGACGACGCATCGCTGACCGACTCGCTGGAGCGGTAAACTATCTCCAAACCATTTTACAACCCAATCCAGGATCTTTCGTGCTCTTGAGAGAAAGCTCTTTTTTCAGCGCTGAAGACAAACAGAAAGTCTCTAACTTACTGCAACAATTTATTCTTCTAGAGCGAGGCTCATTCGTGCTTGAAGTCTCTGGCGAAGAGAAAGACGACGCAGTATACATTCAGAAAACATTCAAATCTTGGCTAACACTAAAGAAAGACTACGCCGCTCTTGTGAAATTGTTACCTGAAGGATGGAAACAACAAGCGGAAGAGAAAAAGCCAGAGAAGAATCAATACATGGG